>DASXRB010000001.1:0-3581 GCA_036506875.1 Kribbellaceae bacterium
ACCGCACCGGCCAGAGTGCCGACACCGTCCAGCAGGCCTTCGGAGCCGCGCACCTCGACGGCTCCGTCGGTGAACGCCGGCGGCTCCGGCTCGGGCTGCGCGTCGAGGAGCCCGCGGGCCGCCTTCTTCGCGCTCTCGACGTCCGGCTGGTCGAACGGGTTGATCCCGAGCAGCCGCCCGGCGACCGCCGTCGCGGTCTCCCAGAGCAGGAGCTGCGCACCGAGACTTCCGGTCACGCCGACCCACGGCTCGCCGACGCCCTCGGCGGAGTCGCGGGCGCCGAGCGCGGCGACGATCACGTCACCCGCCGGCCACTTCACCTCGGGCGCGTCCGCGCCGCTGACGACGACCGGCAGCACGCCGGTGTCGTTCTTGCCGGTGCTCTCCGCGATCAGCTGCTCGGCCCAGTCCGCGAACCCGGTGATCCCCGACCCGAGGTCGACGATCGCGAGCTTGTCGCGGTTCTTGTCCGCGGCCATCGCGGCGCCGAGCAGCAGGGCCGGGTTGCCGGCGCTGTCCGCGGCGACGACCGGTATGGCCGCCTCGGCCTCGTCCAGCAGCTCGGCGATGTCGGCCCCGGCCAGGCCGGACGGGACCAGACCGAACGCGGTGAGCGCCGAGTACCGCCCGCCGACGTTCGGGTCGGCGAGGAAAACCTTGCGGTAGCCCTCCTTCTCCGCCAGCTCGGCCAGCGGCGAACCCGGGTCGGTCACCACCACGAACCGGCTCGCCGCGTCGATCCCGGCGGCCTCGAACGCCGCGATGAACGCGCGCCGCTGCGAGTCGGTCTCCACCGTGCCGCCGGACTTGCTCGACACCACCACGACCGTGCGGGCCAGGTCGCCGTCCAGCGCCCGCCGAATCACCGCCGGGTCGGTGGAGTCGAGCACGGTCAGCTCGACACCCGCCGTCCGGGTGATCACCTCCGGCGCCAGCGACGAGCCGCCCATCCCGCACAGCACCACCCGGTCGACGCCCTCGGACCGCAGCGCGGCCTGCAGCGCCTCGATCTCGGCCAGCAGCGGCCGCGACGAGACCGGCAGCCCGGTCCAGCTCAGCCGGATCGACGCCTCGGGCTCCGCCTCCGGGCCCCACAGCGTCGCGTCCTGCGCGGCGATCCTCGACGCGACCTTGTCGGCGACCAGCTGCGCGACCGCGCCGGCGTGGTCGGCCCCGTGCACCCGCACGCTCAGCTCGGTCACTGCTGGGCACCCTTCAGCGCGCCGGTCACGGTGTCGAGCAGCTCGTTCCAGGACGCCTCGAACTTCGACACGCCCTCGTCCTCCAGCACCCGCACCACGTCGTCGTACGAGATGCCGAGCTTGTCCAGCCCGTCGATCACCTCGCGCGCCTCGTCGTACCGGCCCTTGACCGTGTCGCCGGTGACCTCGCCGTGGTCGGCGAAGGCCTCGATCGTTGCCTGCGGCATCGTGTTGACGACACCGGCGGTGACCAGCTGGTCGACGTACAGGGTGTCGGGGTACGACGGGTCCTTGGTGCCGGTGGACGCCCACAGCGGGCGCTGCGGTTTCGCGCCGGCGGTCTCGAGCTCGCGCCAGCGGTCGGAGGAGAAGACCTCCTCGTACGCCTCGAAGGCGAGCCGGGCGTTCGCGATCGCCGCCTTGCCGCGCAGCGCCTTCGCCTCGTCGGTGCCGAGCTGGTCGAGCCGCTTGTCGACCTCGGTGTCGACCCGGCTGACGAAGAACGACGCGACGCTGCCGATCCTGGTCAGGTCGTGGCCGTTGTCAGCGGCCTGCTCCAGACCCGTGATGAACGCGTCCATCACGGCCCGGTAGCGCTCCAGCGAGAAGATCAGCGTCACGTTGACGCTGATGCCCTCGGACAGCGTGGCGGTGATCGCCGGCAGGCCTTGCTGCGTCGCGGGGATCTTGATGAACAGGTTCTCCCGGTCGACGATGCTCCACAGGTCCTTCGCCTCGTCGATGGTCGCCTCGGTCTTGCGGGCCAGCCGGGGGTCGACCTCGATCGAGACGCGGCCGTCGACGCCGTCGGTGTCGTCGTACACGGGCTGCAGCACGTCGCAGCCGTTGCGGACGTCGTCGGTCGTGATGATCCGGACCGCTTCGTCGCTGGAGACGCCCCGCTTGGCGAGCTCGGCGACCTGCGCGGCGTAGTCATCGGCGTCCGAGAGCGCCTTGGCGAAGATCGTCGGGTTCGACGTGACTCCGCTGACGTGCAGGTCGTGCACCATCGCTTGCAGCCCGCCGCCGGTGAGCCGCTCGCGGGAGAGATCGTCGAGCCAGATCGACACACCGGCGTCGGCGAGTGCTTGCAGTCGGTCGTTCATGTCCCACGCCCTTCGTTTCTTCTGTTGTCGCCGGTACGTCCGGGTCACTCCCCGTGCGGGTTGGCCATCAATGCTTCCTCGTCGCCGACGGTCACCGGTCCGGACGGACGGCGGTGGACCGGCGGGGCGGCACCGCCGAGCCGGCCGGCGGCCGCGATGCTCTCCTCGGCGGCCGTGACGACCGCCTCGGCGGTGATGCCGAACTCGCGGTAGAGGGTCTTGAAGTCGGCCGAGGCACCGAAGTGCTCGATGCCGACGTGGCGGCCGGCATCGCCGATCACGTCGTGCCAGCCCATCGACACGCCGGCCTCGACCGAGACGCGCGCCTTCACCGCCGGCGGGATGACCGAGTCGCGGTACCCGGCGTCCTGCTCGTCGAACCACTCCTCGCACGGCATCGACACGACCCGGGCCCTGATGCCCTTCTCCGCCAGCGCCTTGCGCGCCTCGACGGCGAGCTGGACCTCCGAGCCGGTGCCGATCAGGATCACGTCCGGCTCGCCGCCCTCGGCGTCGACCAGCACGTAGGCGCCCTTCGCGACCTCGTCGGCCGGCGCGAACCCGTCGGTCCCGCGCGGGAACGTCGGGACGTTCTGCCGGGTCAGCGCCAGGCCGGCCGGGCGGTCGGTGTGGCCCAGGATCGTCCGCCAGGCGGCGACCGTCTCGTTGGCGTCCGCCGGCCGGACCACGTCGAGGCCGGGGATCGCGCGCAGCGCGGCGAGGTGCTCGATCGGCTGGTGCGTCGGGCCGTCCTCGCCGAGGCCGATCGAGTCGTGCGTCCACACGTAGGTGACCGGCAGCTCCATCAGTGCGGCCAGCCGCACGCTGGGCCGCATGTAGTCGCTGAACACCAGGAAGGTGCCGCCGTACACCCGGGTGCCGCCGTGCAGCGCGATGCCGTTCATGATCGAGCCCATCGCGTGCTCGCGGATGCCGAAGTGCAGCACCCGCCCGTACCAGCCGCCGGGGAACTCCTTGGTCGCGTGCTCCGGCGGGATGAACGACGGCTCGCCCTTCGGCGTGGTGTTGTTCGACTCGGCCAGGTCCGCCGAGCCGCCCCACAGCTCGGGCAGCACCGGCGCGATCGCGCTGAGCACCTCGCCGGACGCCTTGCGGGTGGCCACGCCCTTCTCGTCCGCCTCGTACGACGGGAGCGCGTCGGTCCAGCCGGCCGGCAGCTCACGCTTGGCCATCCGGTCGTACAGGTCCTTGCGCTCGCCGGCGGCGTCCGCCCACGCGTCGTACCGCTTCGCCCACTCGTCCTGCGCGGTCC
>DASXRB010000002.1:0-11139 GCA_036506875.1 Kribbellaceae bacterium
CTCTCGGCTGGCTCTGCGTGAGAAGATGGGAATCATCAACGTCCAAGAGACGTTGACCACGCAGACGGAACTCGGAGGTTTGACATGTCTAATCGCGTACTGCGTGGTTCGGGGCTGGGTGGGGTCAGCTTCGAGGACGACCGTGGTGTGGAGTTCGCTCCGCGCCAGACCGTGACGTACGACTGCGCCCGGGGCCACCGGGTGGAGATCACCATGGCCGACGACGCCGAGGTGCCTGCCGTGTGGGAGTGCCCGCACTGCGGTAACGAGGCTGTTCGCTCGACCGGCGAGCGTCCCGAGCCCAAGGTCGAGAAGCCGGCGCGGACGCACTGGGACATGCTGCGCGAGCGTCGCAGCATCTCCGAGCTCGAGGAGTTGCTGGCCGAGCGCGTGGAGCTGCTGCGCGCCGGCGAGATCGGGCCCGCGCACCTGCACCGCTCGGGTAAGCGCAGCGCCTGACCCGGCACCGAACCAGAACGGGCCGCATCCGCCATCCGGCGGGTGCGGCCCGTTTCGCATGCGGGCTCAGGACGCGGTGTCGGAGCCCGGCTCGATCCGCGGCTGGTCCTGCGGCGGCGGCGCCGGCGCGTCGGCGCCGTCGACGACCTCGCCCTCGACCACGGTGCGCGGCTCACCGGGCGGGTTGGTCTTGCCGCCGCGCGGGCGCGGCCGGTAGGCGCTGCGGTCGAACCCGTTCACCGGGGTGCCGATCGTGAGCATCATCCGGTTCGTCACGAACGCGGCCAGCAGCCGCCGGGCGATCGGCCGGGTGAACGGCAGCACGCAGAAGAACCCGAACACGTCGGTCACGAACCCGGGCGTCAGCAGCAGGGTGCCTCCGATCAGCAGCAGTGCTCCGTCCGCGAGCTCGCGTCCGGGCATCTTGCCGCTCTCGAGCGCGGCCTTCAGCGCCCGCCAGGCGCGCTTGCCCTCACGTTTGACCAGCCAGGCACCGAGGGCGCTCTCGGCGATCAGCAGCAGCAGGGTCCACCAGCCGCCGATCGCCTGACCGACCTGCACGATCACGTAGATCTCGATGATCGGGACGATGAGGAAGGCGACGGCGATGAACCACGGCATACCGCGAACCTACCCCCGGGTCAGGGTCTTGCGGCCGGTGAGCCGCCGGAACACGTCGCGCACCTGGCCGGCGCGGTACCCGACACCCCAGCGGCCGACCTTCAGCATCGCCTCGACGACGATCGCCCGGGACATCTTGGACTGGCCGCGCTCGCGCTCGATGAAGGTGATCGGCACCTCGACGACCCGGAAGCCCTTCCGCAGCGAGCGCCAGGCCAGGTCGACCTGGAAGCAGTATCCGGCCGAGGCGACCTCGCTCAGCCCGATGCCCTCCAGAGTCTCGCGACGGAACGCCCGGTACCCGCCGGTGGCGTCGGCCAGCGGCACGCCGATCGCGAGCTTGGTGTAGAGGTTCCCGCCGCGGCTGAGTACCTCACGCGACTTCGGCCAGTTCTTCACGGCGCCGCCCTTGACGTACCGCGACCCGAGCACCAGGTCCGCGTTCCGCAGCGCGTCCAGCAGCCGGGGCAGCTCCTCCGGCTGGTGCGAACCGTCCGCGTCCATCTCGACGAGCACGCCGTAGCCGCGCTCGAGACCCCAGCCGAAGCCGGCGATGTACGCCGCGCCGAGGCCCTCCTTGCCCTTGCGGTGCAGCACCTGCACGTGGTCGTCGGCGGCGGCCAGCTTGTCGGCCAGGTCGCCGGTGCCGTCCGGAGAGTTGTCGTCGGCAACGAGTACGTAGGCCTCGGGGACCGCCACGCGCACCCGCGCGACGATCGGTTCGATGTTCTCGGCCTCGTTGTACGTCGGGATGATGACCAGGATCCGCCCGAGCTCGCCATAACCGTCTGGTGCAGTCCCGTCCTGCGTGCTCACGTGTCTGACTCTCTCCTCGTCTCCGTGCTCGGCGCGCCGGCGCCGACCGTCTGCAACTCCTCGTCGCCCGCCGATGCGGCGAGCCTACGGCCACGCTCAACCCGGCTCGCCGCGGAGCGCCGCCGGCGCCCCACCAGGGCCAGTACGACGCCCAGCAGGCCGAGCGCGGTGATGATCCACTGCGGCCACGGCCCGAGCACCGTCGCGAAGGTCCGGTAGGTCCGCGGCGGCACCAGCGCGACGTACACGTCCGCCGTGCCCTGCTGGGACTTGTGCTCGATCCGGCCGTCCGGGTGGATCACGCCGGAGATGCCGTTGGTGGACGCCACCAGCACGTCGCGGCCGGTCTCGATCGCGCGCAGCCGGGTGATCGCGAACTGCTGGTCCGGCTGCCCGGTGCCGCCGTACGTCGCGTTGTTGGTCTGGACGACGAGGACCTGCGCGCCGCCCTTCATCACGTCGGCCACGATCCCGTCGTACGCGATCTCGAAGCAGATCACGTCGCCGATGGTCAGGCCGTCGATCCGCAGCACGCCGGGTGTCTTCCCCGGTGCGGTCTGCCGGCCGACCATCTCCAGGCGCTTGATGTACGGCAACAGCTCGTCGCGGAACGGGATGTACTCGCCGAAAGGCACCGGGTGGCGCTTGGCGTAGATCGCGCCCGGGCCGCTGACCGGGTCCCAGACCACGCCGGTCGTCTGCCGCTCGTTCGGGCCCGGGCCCTCGAGCACGGCACCGACCAGGATCGGCACGCCGACCGCGCGCACCGCTTCCTCGATGTCGGCGCGGGTCTCGGCGTCCTTGAACGGGTCGATGTCGGTGGAGTTCTCCGGCCAGATCACCAGGTCCGGCGCCGGCTGCTTCCTGGCCGCCACCTGCTCGGCGAGGTCGCGGGTCGCGGCCAGGTGGTTGCGGGTCACGGTGCGCGCCTCGCCGAGGAAGTCCATCCCCTCGCCGGGCACGTTGCCCTGCACGAGCGCGGCCGCGACATGCCGGCCGTTCACCGGCTCGGCACCCGGCAGTGGCACCGCCGACGCGCCGAGCAGCACGACGGCCACCGCGAGCAGCGCCGCCCAGCGCAGCGGCCGGGCGACGCGCCGGCGCCACCACAGCGCGCCGTACAGCAGGGTCCCGGTGAGGGCGATCAGGAAGCTCAGCCCGGGCACGCCGATCCAGGCGGCGTACCGGCCGGCGTCGGAGCCGGCGAAGGCCCACGCCAGCCGCCCCCACGGGAAGCCGCCGAACGGCACCGACGCGGTCGCGAACTCGGTCGCCACCCACAGCGCCGGCACCCACAGCACCCAGCCGCGGATCCGCAGCACCCGGCTCGCGAGCGCGCCGAACACGCCGTAGAACAAGCCCTCGAAGATCGCCAGCGCGATCGCGGCGTCGCCGCCGATGACGCTCAGCCACGGCACCAGCACGGCGTACCAGGCGATCCCGAAGGCCGCACCGACCAGCGCGCCGGCGCGCACGGAGGTGCCGTGCAGCGCGACCAGCAGCGCGGCGACCGCGAGCGGCGCGAGCAGCGGTACGTCGTACGGCTGGTAGGCCAGGCCGAGGACCGCGCCGGCGCCGATCGCGATCAGGGCGCGCAGCACCACGAGACGCCGCGGCGGCAGCGAACGCAGCGGACTCGGCAAGGACACTCCTCGGGCATGGCGCACGGTTGAACGCCTGACGGTACAACGCGCGCGGGCCGCGGATGTATCCGGACGGGAGCAGACAGGTCACGAAGTCATGAGGCTGTGACATGAGGAAAGGGGCCCGGTGACCCTTCGGACCGACCGGCGGCTGGCTGGTTGTCAGCCGCGCGGCCGTTGTCTACTGGGTGCCGGACCCCTTCCAACTCCGCCCCGGGTCGACGGGGCACTTCCACCGCTCGACCCACGCCCCCGTCGACTCAGGTCTGGCACGGGCCTGGTCACGCGCGCGGCCGTTGCGGTGGCCGAACTTGCTGTGTCCGTTGCGCCAACGGAATATGACGACTCCGAAAACAGTGATCCCTCGCCGGGCCGGTGTCAACCTCTCCGCGAGGTTCGGATCGTGTTTCCGAGGAGTACGCGGGCTCAACGATCGACGGCCCGCGAGGTCACGCGGAAAGTAACTGGAGAATCACCGAGCCGGGACGACGACGGTACCCTTCGCGCGGGTGATCTCGATCGGCTCGGCGAGCACCTCGGCGGCCGACTCGGACACGTCGGTGCGGCCACGGCAGACGACCGTGGCGACCAGTTCCAGGTCGCGGCTGCGGGTGCCGACCCGGGTCACGGTGGCGGTCACCTCGACCACGTCGCCGGCCCGCAGCGGTGCCCTGAACTGCACGTCGGAGTACGACGCGAACAGCCCCTCGTCACCGTCGGTGCGGATGCAGACCTCGGTCGCGACGTCCCCGAACAGCCCGAGCACATACGCCCCGTCCACGAGGTTGCCGGCGTAGTGCGCGTGGCTGTAGGGCACGTACCGGCGGTGGGTGACGGTGAGGCCGACTTCGGCGGTCATGCGGTCTCCATCATGGTCGGGCGCTGCCTGATCGGGTGCTGTCGCTTGGTGACGAGGGCGTCGACGAGGTAGCTCGCGACCTCACCGGGGGTGGTGCCGCGGCTGAAGACCCGGTCGACACCGAGCTCGGCGGCCATCTGCTCGGTGAAACGGGGGCCGCCGGCAACCAACAGCGGGCGGGTGTCCTCGCTGTAGGCCTCGCGGAACGCGGCCGACATCTCCTTGGTGTTCAGCAGGTGCGCCTCGCGCTGGGTCACCACCTGGGAGACCAGGATCGCGTCGGCCTTCTCGTGCTTGGCACGCCGGACCAGCTCCGGTACGGCGACCTGGGCGCCGAGGTTGACCACCTTGATCTCGCGGTAGTACTCCAGGCCCTTCTCGCCCGCGAAGCCCTTGATGTTGAGGATCGCGTCGATGCCCACGGTGTGCGCGTCGGTCCCGATGCACGCGCCGACCACGGTCAGCCGCCGCCGCAACCCCTTGCGGATAAGGAGGTTCGCCTCCTTCGGGCTGAGCAGCGGGTAGTCGCGCTCCAGCACCTCGACCTTGTCGGTGTCGACCAGGTGGTGCACCGGACCGTAGACCACGAAGAAGGTGAAGTCCGGGCCCATCGCCTTGGAGTGGACGACCAGCGCGGGGTCGATGCCCATCTTGTTGGCCAGCTGTACGGCCGCGCCCTCGGCACGCTTGTCGTGCGGCACCGGCAGCGTGAAGGACAGCTGCACCATCCCGTCCCCGGTGGTGTCGCCGTACGGCCTGATGATGCTCATTGCCCGGCCTCCAGCAGCTCGGTCGCGGGGTTGTAGTAGGCGCCGGACTTCTTCGCCACGCCGTCCAGGCCCTTGCCGGCGTCGGACGGCCGGCGCATCAGCCCGAAGGTGCCGTCGGCGATCGCGTTCAGCAGGCCGTGGTCGACGACGATCCGCTCCAGCAGCTCGACGGACTCGGCCAGCACCTGGCGGGCGCGGTTGGCGATGAACCCGTCGGCCGGCGGGTGGAAGTCCTCGTGAAGGTTGCCCGCGGCACCCATCACGTAGCGCACGTTCTGCAGTGCGAGGTCGCGGTCGCTGATCCACGGCGTGACGACCGCCTCGGTCATCATGCCGACCAGCAGGATGCCCTGGCCGGTCATCGCGCCGACCAGGTTGAAGAACCCGTCCAGCAGGTAGCCGCGGAACACGTCACCGGTCATGTGCCGGGTCGGCGGCATCCACTTCAGCGGCGCGTCCGGGAACAGCTGCCGGGCCAGCATCGCGTGCGCGAGCTCCAGCCGGAACGAGTCCGGGATGTCCGGGTTGATCTCGAACGCGTGGCCCAGGCCGAGCTGCCAGTCCTCGAGCCCGGCCTCCTTGGCGAAGTACTCGTTCAGCAGCTGCGAGACCGTCACCGTGTGCGCGGCCTCGACGGCGTCGGCGGTGGTGAGGTAGTTGTCCTCGCCGGTGTTGATGATGATGCCGGCGCGGGCGTGGATCTGCCGGCTGAACCGCTGGTCGACGAAGGTGCGGATCGGGTTGATGTCGCGGAACAGGATCCCGTACATCGAGTCGTTCAGCATCATGTCCAGCCGCTGCAGCCCGGCCAGCGTCGCGATCTCCGGCATGCACAGCCCGGAGGCGTAGTTGGTCAGCCGGATGTAACGCCCCAGCTCGCGAGACGACTCGTCCAGCGCGGCCCGCATCAGGCGGAAGTTCTCCTGCGTGGCGTAGGTGCCCGCGAAGCCCTCCCGGGTCGCGCCCTCCGGCACGTAGTCGAGCAGCGACTGCCCGGTGGAGCGGATCACCGCGATGACGTCCGCGCCCTCGCGTGCCGCGGCCTGCGCCTGCGGGATGTCCTCGTAGATGTCGCCGGTCGCGACGATCAGGTAGATCCACGGCCGCTGCTCCGGGTCGCCGTGCTTCTTGATCAGCCGGTCCCGCTCACGGCGCCGGGCGTCGATCTGCTTGATGCCCGCGGCAACGGCCTTGCGGGACGCCGACCGGGCCCGGACCGCGTCGCGGCCCTCGGGCAGCCGGAACGTCACCGAACCCGTCGCGGCCTTCTGCGCAAGGACCTCCAGGTCCTCGGCCTCGCCGCGTAGCAGCGCGTCCCAGACCGGCAGTGCCAGGCCGTGCTCCAGGCCGACGTCGGCGCGCACGGTGTCGGCGAGCCGGTTCACCCACGGGATGCCGTCGGCGTCGGCACCGGTCAGCCCGGCCAGCCGCAGCACGGCGCGCTCCACCGACACCGTGGTGTGCTGGCGGGCCAGGTTCACGATCGGCCGGCCGGCCTTGCGCGCCAGGCTGCGCGCCTTCCGGACGGTGACCGGATCGAGGTCGAGCTTGTTGATACGGCTCATGCCGTCCATCCTTCGGACTCGTAGGCGGTGCGACCGGCGACAGCGGTGCGCACGCACGCCGGCAGCGGCGCGCCGGGCGTGAGGTCGGGAAGCACCGGCACGCCGGCGCGTGGGTCGGTGGACCAGGCGGCGACCCGCTCGTCGGGGGTCTGTACGACGAGGTCCGCGTCGGTCTCCCAGACGGCGTAGGTCGCGGCCGCACCGGGCGCGAGCACACCGGCGTCGTCGATGCCGGCCGCGCGCCAGCCGCCGCGGGTGTGCGCGGCGAACGCGGCCCGCACGGTGATCCGCTGCTCCGGCTCGTGGTGCAACGCCGCCGCCCGGATCGCCTCCCACGGGCCGAGCCGGGTGACCGGCGAGTCGGAGCCGAAGGCCAGCACCACGCCGGCCTTGGCGAGCGCCCCGAACGGGTTCATGCCCCGCCAGCGCTCCCCCAGCCGCTCGGCGTACATGCCGTCCGGGCCGCCCCACAGCCCGTCGAACATCGGCTGCACGCTCGCCACCACGCCGTACCTCGCGAGGGTCTCGATCGCGGCCGTGTCGGGCATCTCGACGTGCTCCAGCCGGTGCCGGGCGGCGACCAGCTCGAGGATGCCGACCTCGGCGGCGGCGAGCCCGAACCCGTGAGCGATGTTGTCCAGCGCCGCGTCGCCGATGCAGTGGAACCCGGCCTGGATGCCGCGCTCGGTGCAGCCGGTGACGTGCTCGGCGATCTGCTCGGCGGTCAGGTACGCGTGCCCGCAGTGTCCGTCGTGGTCGCTGTACGGCGACCGCAGCGCGGCCGTCCTCGAGCCGAGCGCCCCGTCGGCCACCAGGTCCCCGGCGAGCCCCTGCACACCCAGCGGCACGACCTTGTCGAACGCGCCGGCCTCGCCCCAGTAGGTGACCGCGTGCAGCCCGAGCGCCTCGGCGGCGGCCCGGACCTCGGCCAGCTCGTCGGCCGGACCGATGTGCGGCGCGGCCATCTCGTGGAACGACCCGATCCCCGACCGCGCCATCTCGGCGACAGCCGCGTCGGCCGCCGCCCGGCGCTGCGCCATCGGCACGAGGTCGGCCAGCGCGTCGCGGACCGCGTGGTGCGCGTCGCGCTCCATCCGCCCGTCCGCGTCGTACCCGGCCTTCCCGGCCAGCCCCGGCACCACGGCCGCGAGCGCGGGCGAGATGACGCTGGAGTGCCCGTCGCGGCGCGACAGGTACACCTGCCGCCCGGGCGCGGCCGACTCCAGTTCCGCGCCGGTCGGCGGGCGGTGCTCCGGCCACGCCGTCTCTTCCCAGCCGTGGCCCACGACGACCTGCCCGGCCGGCGCGGTCGCGACGCGTGCGGCCAGCGCGTCGAGGCACTCTGTGAGCGACCGGCACGCGTGCAGGTCCAGCCCGATGAGCGTGAACCCGATCTGCACGGTGTGCACGTGCGCGTCCACGAAGGCCGGCGTCACCAGCCGCCCGCGCAGGTCCACCACCTCGTCGGCGCCGGAGGCGTACGACGCGGCGCCGGCGTCGTCGCCGAGCCAGGTCACCACGCGGCCGTCGAACGCGATCGCCGTCGCGTGCGGGTCGGCGGGTGAGTAGACGGAGCCGTTGCGGAGCAGGGTTCTCACGGGTCAATCCTGCCGGTCAGTCCTCTTCGGGCGCGGCCGACTCGGCCGCGAGTCGCGCCTCGAACAGCCCACGGACGCCGGCGTTGCCGCGCAGCAGCCCGATCGCGTACTCGGCGTGCCCGGGCACGTACCCGTTGCCGACCAGCATGGTCACGTCCGCGGCCAGCCCCTCGGCGCCGAGCGCCGCGGCCGAGAACGAGGTCGCCATCGAGAAGAAGATCACCGTGCCGCCATCGGCGGTGGACAGCACCGCGCCGTGCTCGCAGCCCGGCACGTCCACGCAGACGACGGTGATGTCGGCCGGTCCTCCGGCGGCCTCGACGGCTTGGGACAGGGCGACCGGGTCGCGGGCATCGGCCAGCGTCACCACGTCGGCCAGGCCCGCGGCCGTCAGCCGGTCCGCCTCGGCCCGCACCGGTACGACGCCGATGGTGCGCGCCGCACCCGCGTCGGCGGCGGCGGCCAGCGACAGCGAGCCGCTCTTGCCGGCGCCGCCGATCACCGCGACCACCGGCGCCTTGCCGGCGTCGGCGTACTGCTTCACGACCCGCGCGGTGAGCGCCGGCGCGCCGCACACGTCCAGCACCGCCAGCGACAGCTCCGGCGCCAGGTCGCCGGGCAGCTTCGCGACGATCGAGCGGGCGAACAGGATCGCGTGCCCGGCGGCCGGCACCTGCTCGCTGTGCCCGTCCCAGCGCTCCAGCCCGTCGGTGATCCGCAGCGGCGTCAGCGTCAGCGAGACCAGCGTGGCGACGCGGTCACCGGGGCGGACGCCGAGCGGCGACTCCGGGCCGACCTCCTCGACCGTGCCGACCAGCATGCCGCCGGAGCCGGTGACCGGGTTCTGCATCTTGCCGCGCGCGGAGACGATGTCGAGCACCGCGGCGCGGATCTTGTCGCCGTCACCGCTGTGCGCCTGCTCGAGCTGCCGGTACGACGCCGCGTCCAGGTTCAGCCGCTCGACCGCGATCCGGATCTCGTCCGGCCACAGCTCCGGCCGGTCGTCCAGCCGCTCGGCCGCCTGCGGCAGCACGCCGGCCGGCTCCAGGACACGGTGCAGGCCGACGGGCGACCCGGTGCTGTTCGACACTCGAACTCCTCCACATCGTGGCCCACACGGGTGTGAGCCGCGCAAAATACTAGGGGTCTTACGCTGAAACGGAAATCTTGCGGCGTAAGGTTGTCATCTGTACAAGTTCTATCGCTATCCTCGCACGGACCGCCACACTGCCGTGGACCCCTGGAGGCCCTCGTGACCGACCTGATCAGCCCGCCGCACGCCGACACCGAGCAGCCCCGACCGCTGCCCGGCGCCACGTCCGACCAGCTGTCGGGCCAGCCGTACGCCTACCGCCGCGCCGAGCTCGTCGAGCCGGACTGGACCCGGATGGCCGGCTTCAAGGACGTCACCGCCGAACAGTGGCGCTCCGCGCAGTGGCAGCGCGCGCACTGCGTGAAGAACACCAAGCAGCTGCGTGACGTGATGGGCGACCTGCTCGAGGACCGGCTGTACGCGGACCTGGAGCGCGACCAGGCCGAGCGCGCGACGATGTCGATGCTGCTGCCGCCGCAGATGTTGAACACGATCGTCCCGAACGGCGCGGCCGCGGGCGCCGAGTACACCGAGGCCTTCTACGCCGACCCGGTGCGGCGCTACATGCTGCCGGTGTTCTCCGACCGTCGTACCGACTGGCCGTCGCACCCGCACGCGACGCGCGACTCGCTGCACGAGCACGAGATGTGGGCCACGGAGGGGTTGACCCACAGGTACCCGACGAAGGTGCTCGCAGAAGTCCTGCCCACTTGTCCCCAATACTGCGGCCACTGCACCCGGATGGACCTGGTCGGCAACTCCACCCCGGTGATCGACAAGCTCAAGTTCGTCGCCAAGCCGCAGCAGCGGCTGGACGACATGTTCGCGTACCTGAAGCGGAACCCGGGCGTGCGGGACGTGGTGGTCTCCGGCGGCGACGTGGCGAACATGCCGTGGCCGCGGCTCGAGGCGTTCCTGATGAACCTGCTCGAGATCGAGAACATCCGCGACATCCGGCTGGCCACGAAGGCGCTGATGGGGATGCCGCAGCACTGGCTGGCCGACGACATCCGCGCCGGTCTCGAGCGGGTCGCGACGGTCGCCCGCCGGCGTGGCGTGATGGTCGCCATGCACACCCACGTGAACGCCGCCCAGTCGGTGACCCCGCTGGTCGCCGAGGCGTCGCGGGCGATGTTCGAGGCCGGCCTGCGCGACGTGCGCAACCAGGGCGTGCTGATGCGCGGCGTGAACGACTCGGTGCACCAGCTGCTCGACCTGTGCTTCGCGCTGCTCGACGGCGCCACCATCACGCCGTACTACTTCTACATGTGCGACATGATCCCGTTCTCCGAGCACTGGCGGGTGTCGGTGAAGGAGGCGCAGCACCTGCAGCACGGCATCCTCGGCTGGCTGCCGGGCTTCGCCACGCCGCGGATCGTGTGCGACGTGCCCTACGTCGGCAAGCGCTGGGTGCACCAGCTCAGCGACTACGACGAGGTGCGCGGCATCTCGTACTGGAAGAAGAACTACCGCACCGGGATCGAGCACGACGACCCCGAGGCGCTGGAGCGCACGTACGAGTACTACGACCCGATCGACACCCTGCCGGCCGAGGGCCAGGCGTGGTGGCGCGAGCACGCGACCGACTCGCTGGCCAAGGCCGAGGCGCACGCCGCCGCCTCTCGCGAGGCGGCCGCCGCCCAGGCGGCGGAGGTCTAACCAAACGCGTTCATTCGTCGCATCTCGTGGTGTCTGTGGATAACCGGTTGATGCAC
>DASXRB010000003.1:0-5662 GCA_036506875.1 Kribbellaceae bacterium
GCCCAAACGTGGTCGACCCCGAACCAGAAGCGACTGACAGCAACCCTCCTGCGCCCGCAGGTCCTTGACCACGGCGGCCGGGTCGGCGCCGACGATCCGCGAGTTGCTCCGGCCGTCGAGCGACAGCGAGATGTTGGCGACGACCCGGCTGCCCCCGAGCATCGCCAGGTGGACGATATAGGTGGCAGATGCGCCGGCAGCTCGACGGTGGACGACCGAGCGGTACGGGGACACCCTGAGAGGTATGGACGTACGGTTCATCACCTCGTCCGGCGCGCAGGACCACGAGACGCGGGACCTGGCCGCGCTGCTGAAGAACGACGACGGCTTCACCTGGGTCGACATCCCGGCCTGGGACGACGAGGCCGAGTCCGTGCTGACCGACGCGTTCCACCTGCATCCGCTGGTCATCGACGCGTTCCGCAGGCGCAACCACGTGCCGACGCTGCACGGCTACGAGGACCACTTCTTCGTCACCCTGCACGCGCCGCTGGTCGGTCAGGCCGGGCACGTCCACCTGCTCGAGCTCGACCAGGTCGTCGGCCACAACTTCCTGATCACCGCGCACGGTCCGCTGAACCCCGCCGTCGATCCGGCCGAAGCCCTGACCGAGACCGAGGCGGTCCTGCGCCGGATCCGCGCCGGCCGGTTCGTGCCGCGCTCACCCGCCGAGGTGTCGTACGCCGTCGGCTCGGCGATCGCCCGGCGGCAGCGCGATCTGATCAGCACCGTCGCCGAGAAGATCCCGGACCTGGAGGGGCAGGTGATGGCCGGTGACTTCCGCCGGCCGGAGGCACTCCTCGAGGAGATGTTCCTGATCCGGCACGAGCTGATCACCGCCCGGACCATGGCGGCCCAGTCGTGCGACGTGTACTCGCGGATCAGCGTGCTCGAACGGTTCGTTCCGGAGCGGGACCAGCCGTTCGTCAAGGACCTCGCCGACCAGTTCGACCGGGTCCGCTCGATCGGCGACGGCGAGGCACAGTTCCTGTTCGCGGTGATCGACCTGTACCAGACGCGGGCCAGCACGAAGATGACAGTGGCGATGGAGCGGCTCGCCGTGATCGCGGCCATCACCCTTCCGATCACGGCGATCGCGTCGATCTACGGCATGAACATGATCGTCAACGAGCGCACGCACTGGGGCCAGCTGACGATCGTCGTACTGATCATGCTGACGATCAGCGGGTTCCTGCTGCGCTGGGCTCGCCGCCAGGGCTGGTGGTGACCCCGAGCTCGGCCAGCAGGTGGCGAACCCGGCGTTCGATCTCCTCACGGACCGGGCGGATCTCCTCGGCGGACCTGCCGGCCGGGTCGTCGAGCACCCAGTCCTCGTACCGCTTCCCGGGGAAGATCGGGCAGGCGTCGCCGCAGCCCATCGAGATCACCACGTCGGCGGCCCGGACGATCTCGTCGGTCCACGGCTTCGGGTACTCCGCGGAGATGTCGATGCCGCGCTCGGCCATCGCCGCCACCGCCGCCGGGTTGACCTCGACGCCCGGCTCGGAGCCGCCGGACCAGGCGACGGCGCGGTCGCCGGCCAGGTGCTGGAAGAAGCCGAGCGCCATCTGGCTGCGGCCGGCGTTGTGCACGCACAGGAACAGCACGACCGGGCGGCCGTCGTCGCGGTGCCCCTCGACCTTGGCCAGCGCGGACAGCCGCTGGCGGGCGAACCGCTCGGCCAGCAGCGGCAGGAAGTTCGGCACCGTGCTCCGGTCGGCGAACTGGTCGTAGCTGGAGTGCAGGAACCGCTCGATCGTCTCCTTGCCGTAGACGCCGGCGAACCGCTCGCCGAGGTTGCGGGCGGCGGTGCGCAGTGCGAGCTGCTGGTCGATGGACAGGTCGTGGCGGTGTTGCGTGCCGAGTTCGGTCATCGTCGGCTCTCCTCGGAGCTGGAGGGGGTGGAGGTGGCGCCGGCCAGCACCGGCGCGAGGCGGTCGATCCGGGCGGTGAGCTCGGTGTAGGCGGACTCGAAGGCGGCGTCGGTACCGGTCGGTGCCGGGTCCGGGACGGACCAGTGCAGCCGCGGCCGCGACAGCGTCCGGAGCTGCGTTCGCAGGTGCTCGTGCGCGTTGTCGCAGACCGCGATCACCAGGTCGTCGGGCCGTACGACGTCGGCCACCCGCGTCGTACGCCAGGAATCGGCGTCCAGGCCGTGGCGGCGGGCGGTGCGGACCGCCCGTGGGTGCACCCGGTCAGCGGGTTCCGTCCCGGCCGAGACCGCGGGGATGTCGCTGCGGTGCGTCCAGATCGCCGCGGCGAGCTGTGAACGTGCGGAGTTGTGCGTGCAGACGAAGACGACCCGGGGCGCGGCCGGCTGGGACGGCACGCCGAGAGCGGTCAACGTCTCGGTGACGAGCCGGACGTAGGTGCGCCGGCGATCCCCCTCCGACCGGGTGCGGACGACCAGCCCGGCGTCCTCGAGCACCTTGAGGTGGTGCGCGATCAGGTTCGTCGGCATGTCCAGCGCCGCGCCGAGCTCCCCCGGCGCCGCGTCACCGACCGCCAGCGTGTCGGCGATCGCGAGCCGCCCCGGATCACCCAGCGCCGCGTGGATCCTGGCGCGGGCCGTCAGGGATATTTCCTCAGTACTCATTGACTCAATTGTTGCTGAGTTTCTTCCCCGGCGCAAGGTGATGCCAGCAGCACGCTCAGGAACGCGGGCCGTCACCCGCTGCCGACAACCGCCGGCCGAGGACGCGCGCGGCCTGCCGCAGCTCCGGGCACTCTACGATCCGGTACGACGCCGGGATCGCCGCGAGCTGTTCGGCGTACCAGACCGGGTTGCTGGTGCTGCCGGTCAGGCGGGTGGTCCCGGCATCGAGCGGCTCGAGCGTTCCGAGCGCGCGGGGGATACAGGGCGCGACGGTGTCGAAGGGCGCGTCGATGACGACCTCGACGTCGTACTCCCACCCCACCGCGAGGTGCTTCTCGAGCGTGGCGACCGGGTCGAGGCCGGCGGGTGGGATGAAGGTGCCGTCCAGCGTTTCCACGTCGCGGACACGGTCGACCCGGTACGCCCGGAGGGCATCGGCGGAGTGGGACCGGCACAGCAGGTACCACCGGCCGTGGCGCACGACCACCGCCCACGGGTCGGCCTCCACGCGCCACTCCGCCCCGGCCTCGGTGCGGTAGCCGATCCGCACCTGGCGGTGGTCGGAGCAGGCCTGCACGAGCGCGGTCGTGGTCGCGGGGTCGGGCCGCGCGGCGGCACGGTCCGGGGCGGGCGCGGTGGCCCGGCGAACGGCCTCGGCCTGGGCGGCCACCGCCTCCGGGAGTGCCCGCACGATCTTGCCGAGCGCGCTGCCGACCGGGCCGGTGGGATCGCTCGCGTCGTGGTGGCCGTCGAGCACGGCCATGACCAGGCCGAGGGCCTCGGTGGCGCTGAACATCAGCGGCGGGAGCCGGAGGCCGCGGCCGAGGCGGTAGCCGCCGTGCGGGCCGCGGACGGACTCGATCGGGATGCCGGCCTCGCGGAGCATCCCGACGTACCGCCGGGCGGCCCGCTCCGACACGCCGAGCTTGTCGCCGATCCGGTCCGCGGTGATACCCGGGCTGCTCTGGAGCAGTTCGAGCGTCAGCAGCGCCCGTGCGGTCGGGCTCGCATCTGGTTTCACAGCACCCCACCCGATCCGGAAGCAGAATGTCCGGAATCGAGCCTAGCGTTCCGAGGCAGGGCCGGGGAGGAACCAGGGCGGTGCCGGATCTCGCCGAGCGGCGACCGCGGCTTAGCCTGCGAGGATGGAGTGGGTCTCGCAACCTGTCCGTGCCCCGACCGAGGATGGACCCATGCTGCACATCCGCGGGTTGTGCAAGGCGTACGGCGACCTGAAGGCCCTGCAGGGCGTCGATCTCGACGTGCGGGCCGGTGAGATCGTCGCGCTGCTCGGGCCGAACGGCGCGGGCAAGACCACGCTGGTGTCGATCGTCGCCGGGCTCCGCAAGGCCGACTCCGGCACCGTCGAGGTCGACGGCCTCGACGCGTTGCGACGCTCGGCAGATGTACGGCGGCGGATCGGCCTGGCGCCGCAGGACCTCGGTGTGTACCCAGTCGTCTCGGTCCGGCAGAACCTCCGGCTGTTCGGTGAGCTGGCCGGGGTCCGCCGTACCGACCTGAGGTCACGGATCGACGAGGTCGCCGATGCGCTCGCGATCACCGACCTGCTGGACCGCAAGGGCGGCGAGCTGTCCGGCGGGCAGAAGCGGCGGGTGCACACGGCGATCGCGCTGCTGCACCGTCCGCGACTGCTGCTGCTCGACGAGGCCACCACCGGCGCCGACGTGGAGACCCGCGGCCACATCCTCGAACTGGTCAAGCAGCTGGCGGCGGAGGGGTCGGCGGTCCTCTACTCGACGCACTACCTGGCCGAGGTGGAGACGATGGGCGCCAACGCGGCCTTCCTCGACCACGGCGCGGTGATCGCGCGCGGCGGCGTCAAGGAGCTGATCGCGTCACACGCGGAGCCCGTGCTCGAGCTGGTCTTCGACGGCGACGTGCCCAGCATCCCCGTCGACGGCGCGACGGTCGACGGGCAGCGGATGCGGATCCCCGCGCCCGACCCGGCCGCCGCGCTGGTCGAGGTGATCCCGCAGGTGCCGCCCGGCCTGCTCGCCTCGGTCGAGATCGTCCGCCCGAGCCTCGAGTCGGTCTACCTGTCGCTGACCGGTCGCCGGTACGACGAGGCCGACCGTGAAGGCGCGAAGGAGGAACCGAAGGAGGGCAGGAAACGTGTCGCCGCGCAATAGTCTGGCCATCCTGCGGCACGAGCTGCGGGTGATGTGGACCGATCCGTCGACGGTGATCTTCGTGATCGCCATGCCGCTGGTGATGGTCGCGCTGATGAAACAGCTGTTCGCGCTGGCCCTCCGGGACGAGGGTTTCGCCGGAGCGAACGGGTCCGAGTTCGCGGTCCCCGCGATGGCGGTGGGCTTCGCGGCGTTCGGCGTCGGGTACGCCGGGTTCAGCTTCTTCCGCGACCACGGCTGGGGCACCTGGGACCGGCTCCGGGCGACGCCCGCGAGCTCGGTCGACATCATGGTCGGCAAGGTGCTCCCGACCGTCGGGGTGACGTTCGTCCAGCTCTCCGTGCTGTTCCTGCTCGGTGGGCCGCTGTTCGGCCTGCGGGTGAACGGCTCCTGGCTCGCCCTGGGCGTGCTGTCCGCGGTGCTCGCGCTGGCGCTGAGCGCCTTCGGCATCCTGGTCACCGCGATCACCCGGACGATGAACCAGCTGAACGCCGTCGGCAGCACGGGCGGCATGGCGATGGCCATGCTCGGCGGCGCCTGGGTCCCGGTGGCGACGATGCCGGGCTGGGCTCAGGCCGTCGCCCCCTTCCTGCCGACGTACTGGGCGATGAAGGGGTTCCGCGATGTGATCCTGGCCGGCGTGGGCGTGCGAGCCGTGGTCACACCGGTGCTGGCGATGGCCGGGTTCGGCGTGGTGTACACGGCGATCGCGGCCTGGCGGTTCCGGTTCGAGGACAGCAAGGTCTACTACGGCTGACCGACGGGTGCGGTCTGTCATTGCGCGCATCCCCGCTCCTGTATGCATGCTTGTCTCGTGAAGCAGCAGGTACTGATCCTGGGCGCTGGTTTCGGGGGCCTGGAGCTGGCGGCGCGGCTGTCAGAGTCGTTGCGCGACGAGGTGCACGTCACACTCGTC
>DASXRB010000004.1:0-9005 GCA_036506875.1 Kribbellaceae bacterium
TCGGGTTCCTCCGCGCCGGTGGAGGCGGCAGCGCGCACATCACGCCAAACACACACGCAGGGACCGTCGTTGGCGACCAGCGCCAGACCGAATTGTCCTGGCTCGTCTTCGAACATCTTCCAGCCGTCCGGCAGGGTGTACGTCAGCGGAGTCTTGAAGATCTCAGACACATAGGTACCTGCGGGCAGCGGCTGATGCGGTGTGGGGCGGATGCCTCCCGACGGCTGACTCGACGACGACGTAGACGAGCTCGGGGAAGCAGTGTCGTCGGAAGAGCACGCGGTGAGCAACAGCAGCACGGCCGCGGTCAGCGCAACGACCAGCCTCTTAGCCTGGATCCACCGATGTTGAGGGGTGGGTGAGTGGGTCGTAACGCGAGAATGCCCTTACCTGCTGTGAGAATTGGACTTGTCTAAGGTCCCAAAAGTCACAGCTGGAAGGGCATCTCTGAGGTGCAACTCTCTCATACTCCGCGGGCTGTTTCAGCGGTGTTCGACGATCGGAATCTCGTGTCGGCTGCTGGGCTGGTGCCGATCGTTGCGGTGGCTGAGCAGGCTGGGCTGCGGTCGCTGGCCGATGAGCATCTGAGTGTGCCGACCGACAAGGGTGCCAACGCAGGGTTGAAGGTGGCCTCGCTGGTCGCGGGGATGCTCGCCGGCGCGGACAGCATCGATGACCTCGGTCTGCTGCGGCACGGCGGCATGGACCGGGTTTTCGAGGGTGCGTATGCGCCCTCGACACTGGGCTCGTTTCTGCGTGCGTTCACCTTCGGCCACGTCCGCCAGCTCGACGCGGTCGCCACCCGGTTCCTGACCGGACTGTCGGTTCAGACCCCGCTGGTCGCCGGGATCGCCAACCGGGTCCTGGTCGACATCGATGACACGATCGTCGAGGTCCACGGCTATGGCAAACAGGGGTCGGGCTACGGCTACTCCGGGGTCCGGGGCCTGAACGTCTTGCTCGCGACGGTCAGCACGAGCCAGGCTGCGCCGGTGATCGTGGCGCAACGACTCCGCCGCGGGGCGTGCGGGTCGCCACGCGGCGCTGAGCGCCTGGTCGCCGACGCGCTGGCGACGGTGAAGAAGCTGGCCGCTGCCCCCGGCGCGGTCAAGCCGCTGGTGCGGGCCGACTCGGCGTTCTACGGGCACCCGACGGTGTCGGCCGCGATCAGAGCCGGTGCGGACGTGTCGGTCACCGTCCGCCTCGACAAGCGTGTGAAAGCAACCATCGCCACGATCGACGACGACGCGTGGCAGACGATCGAGTACACCGACGCCGTCTTTGACGAGACCACCGACAGCTGGGTCTCACGGGCCGAGGTCGCCGAGATCGACTTCACCGCGTTCACGTCGAAGAAGAAGGCCGACCACATACCCGGCCGGCTCGTCGTGCGCCGCATCCCCGACCTCAACCCCAAAGCCGGCCACGGGCAGGCCACCTTGTTCGACACCTGGCGGTTCCACGCGTTCTTCACCACCAGCGACCCAGACACCACCGACACCGTGGTCGCCGACCAGACCCACCGCGGCCACGCGATCATCGAACAGGTCAACGCCGACCTGAAGAACTCCGCCTTGGCCCACCTGCCCTCAGGCAAGTTCTGCGCGAACGCGGCCTGGCTGGTGCTCGCCTGCATCGCGTTCAACCTCAGCCGCGCCGCCGCCACACTCACCGGCCCGAGCCTGGCGAAGGCGACCACCGCGACGATCCGCCGCAAACTCATCTCCGTGCCAGCCCGGATCGCCTCATCGGCACGCCGACTGACCCTCCACCTACCAACCGGCTGGCCCTGGGAAACCGAATGGACCGAACTGTTCACCCGCGTCTGCGGACCACCGGCCCCGGCCAGCACCTGACCACTCCAGCCGAACCGGCGCGACCCGACAGCCAGTGGAACACCTCCGCAGCGAGGCGGAGCAACTCGCCGCGCCCACCCACAACAATCCAAAGCCCCTAACCAGAACCCACGCCCACCACCGGCTCATCGGTGGATCGAGGCTGATATGTAGGGCCGTTTGTCAAGTGGGCATGGCGAATTGGTCCTGATCTTGGGCCAGGACACGGGGGTTCCCCGTCCCCCCGGCTAGGTGCCGCTTGGGATGGCGCCCGCAGCCGGTGTCAAGGCTCGCCGTAGGCCACCCCCGCCGGGGGCTTGGCCTTGACGCCGGCGAGGACGACGTCATGCTGCTGGCGTGCGGGGAGGGGGAAGGGACCGTGGGGGGTGAGGCCGCGGACAGCGTGTCGTTGCACGACGCGTGGTCGAGGCTGATATGCGCGGATTGGTTACCTGCAGGACCATGTGTTCGGCTGGAGCGTTGCGCGGGTCTAAGGACGAGCGTGGCCAGAATGCCTTGCGGCGTTCGGGTTTGCTCATAGCCTCGGGGGCGCGTTGCTCCTCGCGCTGCGGTTCCTGGACTCGTGGACCCCCACGGTCAGCTTGTGGAACAGGTCATCGCATCAGTCGTCGGGCAGCACCGCCAGGGACCAGCACCAGCCGGCCAGTTCGCGGGCGACGGCGACGTTGGCGATCACCGGCCGTTTCTTGCGGAGGTTCAAGTTGACCCAGCGGGCATGCAACCGCTGGTTGCCGGCATGTCCGCGAGCCCGGGCCGCCGCAGGCGCCTGGGCCCAGCGGCGTCGCAGGCACCACACCGGGACGGTAGGTGGTGCGGTGATGCCAGGCAGCCTCGACCAGCAGCCGCCGCACGTGCGCATTGCCGGTCTTGGTGATCGCGCCCTGGACGCGGCTCTGCCCGGAGGAGTGTTCGCTGGGCACCAGCCCGAGATAGGCGCCGATGCTGGCGCCGGTGAACCGTTCCCAGTCACCGATCTCGACCGCGAGCGCGAAACCGGTCAGCGTCGAGATGCCGCGCAGGCACCCCAGCCGCCGCGCCACCGCGGTGAACTCGCTGTCACCGGCCAGTGCGGTGACCTTCTCGTCCAGCCGGGCCCGACGAGCCGTCCCCAGCACAACCGCCTCGTAGGCGTCGTCGAACGCCGCCCGCGTCGGCATCGCGTCGAAGCGCTGCCGGCGCAGCCACCGGTCATGCAACTCGGTCCACGCCTTACCACCGGAATAGACGATCCCGTGCCGCAACAGCAGTTTCGACAGCCGATGCCGCGCCGCCGCATCAAGTCCGCCCGGGCGGCCTCCCGGGCGCGGACCAGATCACGCGCGGCCTCCTCGGCCGGACTCGGTACCCGCTGTCCGCGTACTACCTCACGTGTCGTTCTCCGTACGACCTGACGTGTAGGTCGGTCTCGGCGAGTTGAGTCCTTTGCTCGCCTGAGCTGGGTCACCCTTCGGTTCGTCCGCTGCCAAGTAGACGAGTCCGAAGGGTGACCTTGTTCATGATCCTGGATACGGAGTCCTGGATGAACGTTCGTCGTTTCCGCGCCCTGCATGTGGCGGGCGCAACCTTTGCCGAGATCGGCCGCGAGTGCGGCTGTGACTGGCGCACCGTGAGGAAGTATCTGGCCGAGGATGCTGTCTCGGTCCCGCCGGCGGCGCCGCAGAGGTCCGGTACGCAGCCGCGGTTGATCACCCCGTTCGTGGCGGTGATCGAGGCCTGGTTGCGGGCCGACATCGGGTTGAAGGCGACGGTGATCCATGAGCGGCTGGTCGCCGAGCATGGGTTCAGCGGCAACTACCAGCGGGTGAAGGTGTTCACCGCGGAGGCCCGGCCGCGGATCGCGGCCGGGCTCGCGGAGCATGATGAGAACCCGTTGACCGGGCTGCACCGCCGGTTCGAGGTCGTCGCGGGTGCTCAGGCCCAGGTCGACTGGGGCGATGAGGGCGACCTGCTCGGCCACGTCGGCATCGGCAACGTCTACTCCGTTCTGCTGCTTCACCACCAGCATGGACCTGGGCACGTTTTGGGACTGTCACCGGCGGGCGTTCGCGCACTTCAGCGGTGTCCCGGCAACGATCGTCTACGACCGCACGAAGACCGTGGTCAGGCGGCATGTCGCGCCCCGGGTGGCGGTCCCGCTGCACCCGGAGGCGGCCGCGTTCGCCGAGCATTACGGGCTCTTCGTACCTGCGGTGGGTGTGAGCGACTCGCGGTGATGGGTCCGGCGTGAGGGGGGTCGAGGCCTTCCAAGATCGGTCGCGACCAAGCTGCCCGACCGGAAGGCCTCGACGGTGTCCGAGCCTACGGCGTGCGCTCGCGCGCGCTCGTGTGCTGATCCCTCCTACTGCGACCGCTGCGATCTGCTGGTCGGTCTGGACGGGCTCCATGTCGTCGAGGTCAGCGAACGCCACGGCCGCGTCAGGGTCGTGGTCGAGTCCGCCGCGGCGCCGATGGGTTGCCGAGCCTGCGGGGTGATCGTGCACAGCCACGGCCGCCGGGACGTGGGGCTGGTCGACGTGCCCTGCTTCGGGCGGCCGGTCCGGCTGGTGTGGCGCAAGCGGATGTGGCGGTGCCCGGAGTCCACATGCCCCGTCGGGGCCTTCGTCGAGCAGGCCGACGGGCTGGCTAAGCCGCGAGCCCTGTTGAGCACCCGAGCGTGCTGGTGGGCGATCGTACAGCTACGCCGCGAGCACGCCTCGGTGGCCGGGATCACCCGTCAGCTCGGCACCACCTGGCGCACGGTATGGCGCTCGATCAAGCCGCTGCGCGAGGCGATGGCCGACGACCAGACCCGGTTCGCCGACGTCACCGCGCTCGGGGTCGACGCGCACGTGTGGCACCACGTGTCCACGAAGCCGATCGAGGACGGCGGCCACGGCCCGAAGGAGCTGACCGGGATGGTCGACCTGACCCGTGACCAGCACGGACGCGTCCGGGCGCGGCTGCTGGACCTCGTCCCCGGCCGCTCCGGCAAGGCCTACGCCGACTGGCTCGCCGAGCGGGGCGAGACCTTCCGCGACGGGGTGAGGGTCGCGACGCTGGACCCGTTCCACGGTTACAAGAACGCCATCGACGACCAGCTCGAGGACGCGGTCGCGGTGCTCGACGCCTTCCACGTGGTCAAGCTCGGCACCGCCGCGGTCGACGAGGTCGGCCGCCGGGTCCAACAACAGATCCACCGATACCGCGGCCGCAAGAACGATCCGCTGTACGGGATCCGCACGATCTTGCGGTGCGGCATTCGAGACCCTCACCGACCGGCAACGCGCACGCCTGGACAAGGTGATCACCGCCGACGAACGCCACGACGAGGTCTACGTGGCCTGGCCCAGCAGTTGCGGTCGGCCTACCACGCCGAGAAGCCGGCCGAGGGACGTCGGATCGCCGCGCAGGTCCCGGCCGCGTTCCCGACCCGCCCGATCCCCGAGATCAAGCGGCTCGGCAAGACCCTCAAGCAGTGGCGCGAGGCGTTCCTGGCCTACTTCGACACCGGCCGAGCCAGCAACGGCGGCACCGAAGCCATCAACGGCCTCATCGAGCTACACCGCCGCATCGCCCGCGGGTTCCGCAACCGCGACAACTACCGCCCACGCATGCTCCTCATCGGCGGCGGACTCACCAGCCCCCACCCGAAGTAAGAAGAGCCGGATATCCGCCAGAATATCCCGCGGCATTATGACTCAGACGGCTTTCAGTACGACGAGCAGCCGCGCCACCTCGTCCGCGACCGCGTCCCGCGCCGGCCCGAGGTACTTCCTCGTGTCGACCATCCCCGGGTTCTCGGCCAGCACCTGCCGCACCACCCCGGTGAACACGTTGTTCAGGTGCGTCGCGATGTTGACCTTCGTCATCCCGGCCTCGACCGCGCGGGTCAGGTCGGCGTCGGCCACCCCGGACGAGCCGTGCAGCACCAGCGGCACCGGCACCGCGTCGCGCAGCTGCGAGATCAGCGCGAAGTCCAGCTCCGCGGTCCGCTCGGTCATCGCGTGCGACGACCCGACGGCCACCGCGAGCGCGTCCACCCCGGTCGCCTCGGCGAACGCCGCTGCCTCGTCGGGCCGGGTCCGCGCACCCGGCGCGTGCACCCCGTCCTTGCCGCCGACCTCACCGATCTCCGCCTCCACGAACACCCCGTGGTCGTGGCAGAAGGCCGTCACCCCGGCGGTCACCTCGACGTTCTCGTCGTACTCCAGCTTGGAGCCGTCGAACATCACCGAGGTGAACCCGAGCGACACCGCCTCGGTCACCAGGTCGCGCTCCATCGCGTGGTCCAGGTGCACGACCACCGGCACGGAGGCCGCCGACGCGGCCGCCAGCGTCGCGACGCCGATCGGCTTCAGCGCACCGTGGTACTTCACCGCGTTCTCGCTGATCTGCAGGACCACCGGTGCCCCGGCCCGCTCCGCGCCCCGGATCAGCGCGGTCGCGTGCTCGAGCTGGATCACGTTGAACGCACCGACGCCCTTGCCGTTCTTCGCGGCGGCCAGCACCACCTCGGCACCCGATACCAGCGGCATCCCTGACTCCTCGTCTCCTTGATGATTCAACCGGCACGACGGCCGCCACTACACGGCCTGTACGACGACCCGCGGCCGCCAGCGCCGGTACGCCTCGACCTCGATGTCCCCGGCGACCGGTGTCAGCACCGCCGCGGCCGACGCGGCCACCGCGGACCGCAGCACGTCCGGCCAGTCCTCGTTGCCCCCGGCAACGGCAGCCGCGACGACCGCCGTACACGCGTCTCCCGCCCCGGTCGGGTTCCCGCGCACCCGCTCCACCGGCAGCGCCCGCCAGGCACCCTTCGCGGTCACCGCGACCATCCCGGCCGCGCCGTCGGTGATCACCGCACCCGTGGCCCCCAGCTCGATCAACCGCCGCGCTCCGGCGGCAACATCCACCTGCGCCCGCTCGCCGGCCGGTTCCGGCCGGCCGTCACCATCCACGCGCCCGGCCGTGCCATCGGCAGCGGCGAGCGCCTCGCGCAGCTCGGCCGCGTTCGCCCGCACCAGCGCTCCGGCCTTCGCCGACGCGACCAGCGCGGCACCGCCGGCGTCGATGACCGCCGGCACGCCGTGGTGCCGGGCCCGCGCGGTCAGCTCGGCGTACGCGTCGGCCGGCAGCCCCGGCGGCAGGCTGCCCGAGCAGGCCAGCACCCCGAGCCGTCCCCACGGCACCCGGTCGCAGAACGCCCGCCACTCGTCGGCGTCCACCACCGGCCCGGGCTCGTTGAAGACCGTCGCGTCCCCCGCGCCCGTGTCCACCACCGCGACGCTGCGCCGCGACTCCCCCGCCACCGGCGTCAGCAGCGCGGTCAGCCCGGCGTCGAACAGGTCGGCGGCGATCAGCTCACCGGTCATCCCGCCGACGAACCCGAGCGCCAGCACGTCGTACCCGAGCTCATGCGCCACCCGCGCGACGTTGACACCCTTGCCGCCCGCGCGCTGCCGCACCGTCCGCACCCGATGGCTCGCGCCGACCGTCAGCGCGTCCACGTCGTAGGTGATGTCGAGCGCCAGGTTCAGCGTCACCGCGCCGAGCAGGTCGTTGCTCACGACAACCACTCGCCGGCCCGCATCACCTTCCGCACGGCGAGATCGGCGTCCAGCACCACCAGGTCGGCCCGGCGACCGGTCTCGATCGCGCCCACGTCGTGCCAGCCGAACGCCCGCGCCGGGGTCGTGGAGGCCATCAGCGACGCGTCCTCCAGCGAGACCCCGGCCCTGACCGCTTTCGCGAACGCGACGTCCATGGTCAGGGTGCTGCCGGCGATCGACCGCGAGCCGGTCGCCAGCCGCGCCTCGCCGTTGGCGACGTCCACGTCCAGGTTGCCGAGCTTGTACCGCCCGTCGGACAGCCCGGTCGCCACCATCGCGTCGGTGATCAGCGCGATCCGGTCCGTTCCGGCCGCGTTCAGCGCCACCCGGACCACCTGCGGGTCGAGGTGGAAGCCGTCGTTGATGACCTCGAGCAGCAGCCGGTCGTCGTTCAGCGCCGCGCCCGCCGGGCCGGCATCGCGGTGGTGGAACGGCCGCATCCCGTTGAACAGGTGCGTCGCCACCGTCGCCCCGGCGTCCGCGCCGGCCACCATCTCGTCATACGTCGCGTCCGTGTGCCCGAGCGCCGCCACGATCCCGGCGTCCACGACCTGCCGGATCGCGTCCAGCCCGCTGGGCAGCTCCGGCGCGATCGTCACCATCCGGACCGCTTCGCTCAGCACCTTGGCGACATCACCCTCGACCGGGTCGCGCAGCAGGCTCGGTTCGTGCGCCCCGCACCGCGCCGCGGACAGGAACGGCCCCTCCAGGTGCACCCCGCCGAGCACGCCGTCGGCGACCAGGTCGGTCAGGCACGCGGTCTGCTCCACCAGTACGTCCAGCGGCGCGGTGACCAGGCTGGCCATCGTCGTCGTGGTCCCGTGCAGCGCGTGGAAGTGCGCCGCCTTGCGCGCCTCCTCGGGGTCGGTCGTCGAGTACGTCGCCCCGCCGCCACCGTGCGTGTGGATGTCCACGAACCCCGGTACGACGGTGACATCACCGAGATCGACCGGGCGCTGCCCGTCCGCGGGCATGCCGACGGTGCGGCCGCCGAGCCGGGTGATCCGGTCCCCGGTCACCTGCAGCCAGGCGTTCTCCATCACCTCGCCGGGGATGACCAGCCGCGCCGCCAGGTACGTCGTCATTCCGCTCCTCCGCCGACCATGCCCACCTCGCTGACTCCTGCCACCGCGTCCCAGGCGACCAGCGCCGCGCCGATGCAACCCGCCTCCTCGCCGAGCTGCGCGGCCACCACCTCGGGCGCCCGCTGGAAGGTCAGCCGGGAGCGGACCTGCTCGCGCAGCGGCCCGAGCAGCGTCTCGCCGGCGCCGACCAGGCCGCCGCCGATCGCGATCCGGGTCGGTGCGAGCAGCGTCGTGTAGAGCACCAGCGCGTCGACCAGCGCCTGCACCGCGTCGTCCCACACCGCCTTCGCGTCCGGGTCCCCGGTCGCGAGCAGCTCCAGCACCTCGCGGGCGCCGTCCACGGTCCGCCCGGTGCGGGCGCCGTACCGCCGGGCCAATGCGGCCGCCGACGCCACCGTCTCCAGGCAGCCGAGCTGCCCGCAGGCACACCGCTCGGCCTCGTCCGTCGCCACGAAGCGGCAGTGCCCGAGCTC
>DASXRB010000005.1:0-2805 GCA_036506875.1 Kribbellaceae bacterium
CGAGTCGTCGAGCGGGGCGAGGTCGGCGTCGGCGCCGCGGCGGATCAGCGCCCGGCGCAGCAGCTCGTCGGCGAACTGCGGACTCTTGGCCAGCACCGGCCCGTGCAGGTACGTCCCGAACACGTTGTCGCGAACCGCGCCTTCGGTCCGGTCACGACCGTTGTTGCCGCGCCCGGTCACCGTCGTGCCGATCGGACGGACGCCCGAACCGAGTTCGGTCATGCCGCTGTGGTTCTCGTAGCCGATCAGCCGCCCGAACTCCGGCGTGTCGAGGTAGTGGTTGCCGATCAGCCGGGTCTGCGAGCCGCGCGTCACGACGTCCAGCACGCTCGTCCCAGGGATGTGGTTGCCGTCCTGCGTGACGAACTCGTGGCCGAGCATCTGGTAGGTGCCGCAGATGGTCAAGAAGACGACACCGTCATCGGCCATCGCCCGCAGGGTGGACGCGCGCGAGACGAGATCATGGCCGATCTCGCCCTGCGCGGCGTCCTGGCCGCCGCCGCCCAGCACGATGTCGGCGGTGGATGGCAGCGGGTCACCGAGATGGACCGGCACCACCTCGCACTCCAGGCCGCGCCACTCCAGGCGCCGGCGCAGCACGATGACGTTGCCGGTGTCGCCGTAGATGTTCATCTCGCGCGGATACAGGTGCACCAGAGTGAGCGAGGTCAAGACGTCTCTCCCCCGTCGCCTTCGGGCGAGCCGATACGCATCAGGATCGCGTGCAGGGCCCACATGGCGGTGTAGGTGCTGAACACGACGACCTGCTGGCCCGGCTCCACGGCCGCGACCGCGGCCCGGACCGCGCCTTCCAGGTCCGGCTCGACGGCGTGCACGGCGATGCCGTCGTACAACAGCCGGACCGCCATGTCGGCGGCTCGCGTGCCCGACGTCGACAGTCGCGGGTTGCGGCCGCTGAACGCGCCCGTGAAGTCCACGTCCCACAGCCACGACACGTCGCGGCCGTCCGCGTAGTCGTCGTTGATGGCGATGACGATCGCGGCCGGGTCGGCGTGCTCGAGCGTCCGCAGCGAATGCCGGAAGCCCGCGGGATTCTTGACCAGTTGCAGCACCAGCGGGCGTCCGTCGACGTCGAAGGTCTGACCGCGGCCGAACGCCGGCATCACCCGGCGCAGCCCGCCGGCGATCTCGCGAGCCGCGAAGCCGAAGGTCAGCGCGAGCGCCGCCGCGGCCGCGGCGTTCTGCGCGTTGTGCGCGCCCTCGGCCCGCAGCGGGACGATCTGCTCGACGCCGCCGATCCGCAAGACCGTGTCCTTCGACGTGCTCGACGGCAGCGCCACCAGCTCGGCGTCGGCGACCGCGTTGGACTCGTACAGCGGCCCGCCGTAGAGCTCCTCGTCGTTCGGGAACTGCGCGCGCAGTTCGGGCGAGACGCCGAAGTAGGAGACCTTGGCCGTCGTGTCATCGGCAATCGCGGCCACCCGTGGATCGTCGCGATTGAGCACCACGGCCTCGGTCGTCGCGGCGGCGACCTTGGCGAGCAGGCGGGCGGTCGTGTCGATCTCGCCGAAGCGGTCGAGTTGGTCGCGCATGACGTTGAGCAGCACCAGCCGCGAGGGCGGCACGACCTTGGTGAAACGCACCGCCCACGCCTCATCCAGTTCCAGTACCGCTACGTCGAACTTGAGCCGCCCCGACCAGCGCGACCGCTCGACGGCGGTCGTCACGACTCCCCTGGTGAAGTTGCTACCTGTGTCGTTGGTGAGCACCCGGAACCGCTCGGCCAGGACGGTGGCGATCATCTTGGTCGTCGTGGTCTTGCCATTGGTGCCGGTGACCACGACGACGCCCTCCGGCAGACCGGCCATCGCCCGGGGCAGGTAATGCGGGAAGACCTTCTCGACGACGAGCCCGGGCAGGGCATTGCCCCGGCGGCCGACCAGCCGGAGCAGCAGCAGGGTCAGCTTGCCGAGCAGGACGGGGAGCAGCTTCATCCGCAGCTCAGGCCGAGCGTATGAGCGGGTGTCGTGCTGCCGGCGGGCTGCCTCATGAGGCGGGATGGCAAGTCATGATGCGATAAAGGCTACCGGCGCGGAGCAGGCCTGACGGACGCGTTCGCAAACGTGTGGATTGGTCGGAAAAAAAAGTGGTGCCGGCCTTCCCGTGGGTGGAAGGCCGGCACCTCCAGGCGCTTCAGCGGGTGCGGGGGGAGGGGGGTTCCCGCTGGCGCGCCGCCTGTGGGGGCAATCGGCTAATGCGGCGACTGCCCGTCCGCAGCCCCGGGCGCGGTCGTCACCGGTGGGTGCGCGCTCGGGAATGCGGGGTCGTGCGGATCGTTCGGGTATTGAGTTGTGTGCCAGATCGGTGCGCAGTACTCGAGGACTTTCTCGTGACCGCCGGCCGCCTTGGCCAGCTGGCGTAACGCTTCGTCGAGCTCGGCCTTGGAGCGCGCCGCCGTGTAGGCGGTGCACAGCAGGTAGCGCTGGCTGCGGATTCCGTTCGCGGACGAGCTGCGACTCGCCGACGTCTGCGCCGGCGGCGTGACCGCGTTCAGGCCGGGCTGCCCCTTGTCGTCAGAGGGCGCGTTCGACCGCAGCGCCGTCTGGGTCGGGGTCTGATGCGAGGAAGTGAACGTGGGAGGCGGTTTCGGATGCTGCCGCGGCGCGCCGAGATGGTCATGGGCGAGCCGCTGCATAGATCCGGGCAGCGAACCGGTGTACGCAGCCGCTGCCACACCTCCCACGGTTAGGGCGCCGAGCGCCGCCGCGGCCGCGACCCCGTGGCTGACCCGTGAGTTGATCACAGGTCGACGCCGGCGCAGGACATGCCGGGCGTGCCGCGGAC
>DASXRB010000006.1:0-6269 GCA_036506875.1 Kribbellaceae bacterium
CGGTCGCCGAGCTCGAGATAGCGCCCGAGGATGCGCCGGTCGGTCTTGGCGAGCGACATCTCCGCGTTCTCCAGCATCACCTGGAACAGCGGCCACTCCCGGTTCGCGTCCTGCAGCACCGCGAGGTCGCCGACCGCCTCCAGCGCCGAGCCGAGCCCGTACCACCCCGGCGCGTTGATCCGGGCCTGGGACCAGGCGAACACCCATGGGATCGCGCGCAGGTCCTCCAGCGAGGACACCGCGCTGGACCCATCCTTGGCGCGCCGCGCCGGCCGCGACCCGATCGGCAGCTGACCGAGCTCCTCCAGCGGCGTCACCCGTCCGAACCACTCGGCGAAGCCGTCCGCGCGCACCAGCCGGTGGTACGCCGCCCGGGCCGCGTCGTCGAGCACGGTCGCCACGTCCGCGAACTGCTCGGCCGCCTTCGCCGCGCGCTCCTCGACCGCCGGCGTCGATGCCAGCAGCGTCGCGGCCGCGACCTGCTCGATGTGCCGGTGCGCGATCGCGGTGTTGCCGTACCGCGCCGGGATCGCCTCGCCCTGCTCGGTCAGCTTGAACCGCCCGCCGACCGACCCGGGCGCCTGCGCCAGCACGGCCCGGTTGGCCGGCCCGCCACCGCGCCCGAGCGCACCGCCGCGACCGTGGAACAGGGTCAGCCGCACGTTGTTGCGCTGCGCCCACGCGGTGATCCGCGCCTGCGCGTCGTACAAGGCCAGGGTCGCGGACACCGGCCCGACGTCCTTGGCGGAGTCGGAGTACCCGAGCATCACCTCGAACCGCCGGTCGTTGGCGGTCAGCCGGTGCCGCACCCGGGTCAGCTGCAGCGCCTGGTCGAGCACGCCGACGGAGTTCAGCAGGTCCTCGCCGGTCTCGAACAGCGGTACGACGTCGAGCTCGATCGGCCGGCCGTCCATCGCGGCGTCGGCGAGCTCGTACACCGCCGCAAGGTCGGCCGCGGTCCGCGTGAACGAGACGACGTACCGCCGGCAAGCCGTGGGGCCGAACCGCTGCTGGATCTGCCCGACCACGCGCAGCGTGGCGAGCACCTCCTCGGTCTGCTCCGACAGCTCACCGCCGGCCAGCACCTCCTCCAGCGCACGCGCGTGCACCGACGAGTGCTGCCGGATCTCCAGCTCGGCCAGGTGGAAGCCGAACGACTGGGTCTGCCAGATCAGCTGCTGCAGCTCGCCGTACGCCTGCCGGACCGCGCCCGCGGACACCAGCGACGCCTGCAGGACCTGCAGCTCGCGCACGAAGTCCTCGGCCCGGGGGTACCCGAAGTCGGCGTCGCGCGCCCGGGTCGCGGCCAGCCGGCGCGCGCAGAGCAGCAGCAACTGCCGGTGCGGCTCGGACGGCGAGCGGGTCTCGATGTCGGCGATCAGCTCCGGGTTCTGCGCCCGGGCGTCCTCGATGATCCGCCGTACCTGCGGCGACGGCGGCGTGGTCGCGGCGTCCACCGTGAGCGCCCGGCCCAGCCGGTCGGTGGCCACCTCCAGGGCACGCAGCACGTGGTCGGCCTGGATCTGCATCGCCTCACGCGTGATCGAGGCGGTGACGTTCGGGTTGCCGTCGCGGTCGCCGCCGATCCAGGACCCGAGGTGCACGAACGGCGCCACGGCCGGCGCCCGGGTCCCCGCCGCCGGACCCTGCAGCGCGTCGTCCAGCCGCCGGTAGACGTTGGCGACGACAGTGAACAGCGTCTCCTCGAAGACCGCCATCGCCGAGCGCACCTCGTCCAGCGGGCTCGGCCGGCTGGTGCGCAGCTGCGAGGTCCGCCACAGGATGTCGACCTGCTCGAGCAGCCGCCGGGTGTTCTCCTCGCGCTCGGTCTCGCCGCCGCGCGGGTCGCCGCGCTCCTCCAGCAGCGTGGAGATCCGCCGGATCGTCGCGAGTACTGCGCGCCGCCGGGCCTCGGTCGGGTGCGCGGTGAGCACGGGCCGGAACTCCAGGCCGGCCAGCAGCGCCCGCATCTGCGGCTCGCCCGCGGTGGCGCGGATGTCGGCGACCGCCCGGGCCAGCTCGGACGTGGTCGGCGCGCTACCCGGCCGGTCGCGCTCACGCAGCACCCGGCCGCGGTGCAGCTCCTCGGCCAGGTTGGTCAGGTGGAAATAGCAGGTGAACGCCCGCGCGACGTCCTCGGCACGGTCGTGCGGCCAGGACGCGACCAGTTTCTCGGCACCCTCGCCGTCACCGGCGATGGTCAGCTCGCGCAGCCGCTCGACGTCGTCCAGCAGCGGCTGGCCGGCGTACTCGACCAGCACCCGGCCGAGCAGCTCACCGAGCAGCCGGACATCGGCCCGCAGCTCCTCGGGCACCTCGAACCGTGCGCGCGTCCTGGTGGCGTGCTCCGGTGTGTTCACGTCTCGCCACTCTAGTGACGCGCGCCCGCCGCCGCTGTCTCGTCCGCCGACCGGACGGTAACGTCGGCCGCCCGGCCGAACCGGCCTGTGGTGGAGGTCATCCGGCCGCGGCGGTCCGCTCAGCGGCCTCAGTCGTTAGGCTGCCCGCCATGGGAGAGACCGCGGACATCCACACCACGGCCGGCAAGATCGCCGACCTGGAGCGTCGCCTCGACGAGGCCGTGCACGCCGGGGCCGAGTCCGCCGTGGAGAAGCAGCACGCTCGCGGTAAGAAGACCGCCCGGGAACGGATCGCGATGCTGCTGGACGAGGGGTCCTTCACCGAGCTGGACGAGTTCGCCCGGCACCGCTCGACCGCGTTCGGCCTGGAGGCCAACCGCCCGTACGGCGACGGCGTCGTCACCGGCTTCGGCACCATCGACGGCCGCCAGGTGTGCGTGTTCGCGCAGGACTTCACCGTCTTCGGCGGCTCGCTGGGTGAGGTGTTCGGCGAGAAGATCGTCAAGGTCATGGACCTGGCGATGAAGATCGGCTGCCCGGTCATCGGCATCAACGACTCCGGCGGCGCCCGGATCCAGGAGGGCGTCGTCTCGCTCGGCCTGTACGGAGAGATCTTCCGCCGCAACGTCCGGGCGTCCGGCGTGGTGCCGCAGGTCTCGCTGATCATGGGCCCGTGCGCCGGTGGCGCGGTGTACTCCCCCGCCGTCACGGACTTCACCGTGATGGTCGACCAGTCGTCGTACATGTTCATCACCGGCCCGGACGTGATCAAGACCGTCACCGGCGAGGACGTCACCCAGGAGGACCTGGGCGGTGCGCGCACGCACAACACCAAGTCCGGCAACGCGCACTACATGGGGTCCGACGAGGCGGACGCGATCGAGTGGGTGAAGGCCCTGGTCGCGCACCTGCCGCAGAACAACCTGGAGGACCCGCCGGTCTACGACTTCGCGGCGGACCTGGAGCCCACCGAGACCGACCTCGCGCTGGACACGCTGATCCCGGACTCGCCGAACCAGCCGTACGACATGCACACCGCGATCGAGGCGGTACTGGACGACGGTGACTTCCTCGAGGTGCAGGCGATGTTCGCGCCGAACATGATCGTCGGCTTCGGCCGGGTCGAGGGCCGCGCGGTCGGCGTGGTGGCGAACCAGCCGATGCAGTTCGCAGGCACCCTCGACATCGACGCCTCCGAGAAGGCCGCGCGGTTCGTCCGCACCTGCGACGCGTTCAACATCCCGATCCTGACCTTCGTCGACGTACCCGGCTTCCTGCCCGGCACCGACCAGGAGTGGGACGGCATCATCCGCCGCGGCGCCAAGCTGATCTACGCGTACGCCGAGGCCACGGTGCCGATGGTCACCGTGATCACCCGCAAGGCCTACGGCGGCGCGTACGACGTGATGGGGTCGAAGCACCTCGGTGCCGACGTCAACATCGCCTGGCCGACCGCGCAGATCGCGGTGATGGGCGCGCAGGGCGCGGTGAACATCCTGTACCGCCGCGAGCTGGCCGGCGCCGAGGACCCGGATGCCCGCCGCGCCGAGCTGATCACCGAGTACGAGGACCACCTGGCGAACCCGTACGTCGCGGCCGAGCGCGGCTACATCGACGCCGTCGTGAAGCCCAGCGAGACCCGCGCCGAGATCGTCCGGGCGCTGCGGCTGCTGCGCACCAAGCGCGACTCGCTCCCGCCGAAGAAGCATGGGAACATCCCGTTGTGACGGTTCATGCGGTCCAGCGGCGCACCAGCGCGGCCGGGGTCTTCGGGAACCGTTCGCGCAGTTGCACATCGCTATTGGTGTGTGACATCGCCAGCGATGTGCGAATTGGCAACGTTCCGCCCGAGGGAGCCCCTCATGCCTGAGTCCGACGCACCCGGTTCCAACGCGCCCGCCGAGCCGGCCTCGGTGCTGCGGGTCGTGAAGGGCGACCCGACGCCGGAGGAGCTGGCAGCACTTGTGGCGGTCGTCTCCGCGCGGGCCGCCGCGGCGGCCGGGCAGGGCGAGCCGGAGACCGAGCGGGCGAGCGACTGGGCGTCGTACTGGCGCAACGTTCGCCGCCCTCTCCAGCACGGCCCCGGCCGTTGGCGCGCCAGCGCCTTCCCCGGCTGATCCCCGGCTGATCCCCGGCTGATCAGACTGCGCGGTTCCTGGGCCGAGAAGCCGGTACGACGGACCGCCGCCTGCGTGCGAGGTGGTCCAGGTCGGCGTGCGCACCGGTAGCACCCGACTCGGCGTGGCCCTGCTCGGTCCCGCGCACCAGGTCCAGTGTGGTACGGGCGATCTCGTTCCCGCGGATCGCCGGACCGGACGATTCGTCGTTCCAGGACAGGCCGGCCAGCGTCTCGAAGCCTGCGTGGATCGCTGACGCTATCCGGCTCTTGACGGCCTGCTGGTCAGGTGCCGGCACCAGGCGCGGAAGGGCGGAGTGGCGGAACAGCAGGGCGGCCAGTGCGGGTGCCTTGCGGGAGTCGGGCTCGCGGGCAGCGGTGCGGATGACCTCGGCGCTGGGAACGCCGGTCTCGGCGGCGATCTCGGCGGCGAAGGTGACGGCGGCCGTGGTCCAGCCCGGGTAGCCGCGCGGGGTGAGGTGCGGGTGTTCCTCGTGCACCCGGTGCAGGGCGGACGCGAAGGCCGGGTGCAGGGCGCGGTCGATCGCATCGGAGGTGATCGCGTAGGCGTGGGCCTCGTTGAAGGCCTCCTCGATCGGCTCCAGGGACGGCCGGAGCAGGTCGCGGGTGCGGTCGGCGAGGGTCCAGTGCGGCGGAGCGGTGAGATGGCCGAACTCGTGGACGGTGGTCCGCAGCGCCCGCCAGCACCGCGCGGCGAACAGCGGATCCCGCAGCGCCGCAGGGCCCTCGGCGTACATCCGGTAGAGCGGCGCGACGACCACCAGCCGGTTCAGCTCCACGGCGCCGTCGTTGCGGGCGACGCCGCTGACGTCGGCCTCGAAGTCGCCCGGGACGTAGTGGACGAGACCGTTCCAGACCGAGGTCTCGGCGTCGTACAGCTCGGTGGTCGCTCGTGCCAGCCGCGCCCAGAGGCCGTCGTCGAGATCCGGGACCTCGGTCGCGTGGCCGACGGCGGTCATTCCGCGTCCCCGCTCGCCTGGTCGATCCGCCACAGGGCGCGCCGGAGAGTCTCGTTCAGCTCCAGCGCCGCGTCGCGCTCGCCCTCGTCCGGGGCATGGGCCGCGATCCGGGTGATCGCGTCCATGCCCGCGAGGACGTAGGCGCGCTGCTCGGCCGGTGTGCCGGGTGGCAGCCGGCGGGCGCGCAGCATCGCCGCGAACGCCTGCCGCAGCGTCGCGCTGCGCGGCCGGAACGCCTCTGCCAGCAGGGTTTCGGTCGCCTCGACGTACCGCCGCGCCCTGGCGGGGTCGTCCTCGACCGTCTCCGCCAGCTCGCGCAGCCGCTCGACCTCACCGGCGAGCTGCTCGAAACCGGTGGCCTCGCGGACGACCCGCGACCGCTCCGCGTAGAACTCCTCGAACAACATGCCCGCCACCCTGACAGAACCGGCCGTCCCGCCGCCGGGCCGCGAGCCGGAGCTGTGGACAACCGCAGGATCGCGCGTCCGCCGCGCCACGGCCTGACACAAGTCGTCACTGGCAGCGTTGGGCACGCGAATTCGCTGCGGGCGCGGGTAATGTCGCCGACGTGAGCGACTCGACTGCTACCCCGCTGCCGGACAGTCCGATCGACCGTCTCTGTGATGGCTACCTCGACGACTACGCCGCGTTGAGTCCGACCGCGGCCACCATCATGGGCGTCGACGGCCACGACGACGCGTACCCGGACCTGTCGCCCGGCGGATACGAGGCGCTCGCCGAGCTGACCCGTCGTACGATCGCCGCCGCGGAGCGGACCGAGACGGCGACGCCGCGCGAGCAGGTCGCCAAGGA
>DASXRB010000007.1:0-3211 GCA_036506875.1 Kribbellaceae bacterium
GATGCGGTCCGAGGACGGCACGAAGGCGATCGTGGTCGCCTCGATCGCCGGTGACCAGGACGACCAGCGCGAGGCGGCCGCCCGGCTCGCGGAAACGTACGGCGGCACGCATGACGGGCTGACGGTCGACGTCGGCGGCGAGAACGGCGTGTTCCGCGACGTCAACCACCAGGTCACCGCCGACCTGGCCACGGCCGAGTCGATCGCGATCCCGATCATCCTGGTGCTGCTGATGTTCGCGTTCCGCAGCCTGGTGGCGGCGTTGCTGCCGCTCGCGGTGGGCGTGATCGCGATCTTCGGCACCTTCGCCGAGCTGTCGGTGCTCGGGTCCGTGACCGACGTGTCGGTGTTCGCGATCAACCTGACCACCGGGCTCGGGCTCGGTCTCGCGGTGGACTACGCACTGCTGGTCGTCAGCCGGTTCCGGGAGGAGCTCGGCAAGGGGCTCGCGGTCGACGCGGCGGTGGTGCGCACGGTCGAGACCGCCGGCCGCACGATCGTGTTCAGCGCCTCGACGGTGGCGGTGGCGCTGGCCGCGCTGCTGCTGTTCCCGCTGTTCTTCCTGCGCTCGTTCGCGTACGCCGGGATCGGCGTCATCGTGATCGCCATGCTGGCCGCGCTCGTCGTGCTGCCCGCGCTGATCGCGGTGCTCGGCACCCGGGTGAACGCCGGGAGGTTGCCGTGGGCGAAGGGCATGCCGAGCACGGTGACGCCGTTCTGGGGCCGGCTGGCCGGGATCGCGATGCGGCGGCCGGGGCTGACCGCCGTACCGGTGCTGGCCGGGCTGCTGCTGCTGGCGAGCCCGCTGCTGCACGTGGAGTTCGGCACGCCGGACGACCGGGTGCTGCCGGCGTCCGCGACCAGCCGGGTCGTCGGCGACGCGCTGCGTACCGACTTCGGGGCGGACGACACGAACGCGATCACGCTGGTGTCGGCGAGCGCGCCCGCGCAGGGGTCGGTCGCGCCGTACGCCACCGCGCTGTCGCGCCTCGGCGGGGTCGTCCGGGTCGAGTCCAGCGCCGGCGTCTTCGCCCGCGGCGCGCGGGTCGCGACCTCACCGGCCGACGCGATGATGGCCCGGCCGGACGCGCAGCGGCTCGCGGTGGTCACGTCGTACGACGCCCACTCGCAGCAGGCCCGCGACCTGCTCGCGACGCTGCGGGGCATGCCGGGAGCCGGCGGGACGGAGTTCCTCGCGGGTGGCGAGACCGCGAGCTTCGTGGACAGCCAGCACGCGATCGGGTCGCGGCTGCCGTACGCCGCCGGGATGATCGCATTGACCACGTTCCTGCTGCTGTTCGTGTTCACCGGCAGCGTGCTGCAGCCGCTGAGATCTCTCGTGCTGAACGTGGTCGGGCTGTCCGCGACCCTCGGCACGATGGTGCTGATCTTCTCCGACGGGCACCTGTCCGGGTGGCTGGGCTTCACCCCGCTGCCGCTGGACACCAGCATGCTGCTGCTGTTGTTCTGCATCGCGTTCGGGCTGTCGATGGACTACGAGGTCTTCGTGATGAGCCGGATCAAGGAGATGCACGACGGCGGAGCCGGGCTGCGCGAGGCGGTCACCGAGGGCCTGGCCCGCAGCGGCCGGATCGTGTCCATGGCCGCGGTCATCCTGGCCGTCAGCTTCTTCGCCTTCGGCACCAGCTCGGTCAGCTTCATCCAGCTGTTCGGGCTCGGCTCCGGGCTCGCGGTGCTGATCGACGCCACGCTGATCCGCGGTGTGCTGGTGCCGGCCGCGATGCGGTTGCTCGGCCGGGCCGCGTGGTGGGCGCCGCGACCGCTGCGCCGGCTGCACGAGGTCGTCGGCCTCTCCGAGAACGACCGCTCCGAGCCCCAACCGGCTCTGCGGTAGGGCCGGACCGGAAGACGACACAACCCGCTTCGTTACGCCGCACCGCGTCCGGGGAAACGCGCCTCGCTGACCACACCCGCGTGACGGGTCTAGGTTTGGTCCGAGGGGGTGCACAGCCGGAGACGAACAGATGGAGGTGAGCGTGACGGACATGCTGCCCGACCAGCACCATGGGCTGCCGAAGAGCGATCCGCTGTGGTTCAAGCGGGCCGTCTTCTACGAGGTGCTGGTCCGGTCCTTCAAGGACTCGAACGCCGACGGTATCGGTGACCTGCAAGGTCTCACCGAGAAGCTCGACTATCTCGAGTGGCTCGGCGTCGACTGTCTTTGGCTCCCGCCGTTCTACCCCTCGCCACTGCGGGACGGCGGCTACGACATCTCGGACTACACCAACGTGATGCCCGAGGTCGGCAGCGTCGCCGACTTCGCCGCGTTCCTGGAGGCCGCGCACACGCGCGGGATCCGGGTGATCGTCGACTTCGTCATGAACCACACGTCGGACCAGCATCCGTGGTTCCAGGCCTCGCGCTCGGACCCGTCCGGCCCGTACGGCGACTTCTACGTGTGGTCGGACACCGACGAGCTGTACGCGGACGCGCGGATCATCTTCGTCGACACCGAGACGTCGAACTGGACCTGGGACCCGGTCCGCGGGCAGTACTTCTGGCACCGCTTCTACTCCAACCAGCCGGACCTGAACTTCGAGAACCCGGCGGTCGGCGACGCCATGATCGAGGCGCTGAAGTTCTGGCTCGACCTCGGCGTCGACGGCTTCCGGCTGGACGCCGTGCCGTACCTGTTCGAGGAGGTCGGCACGAACTGCGAGAACCTGCAGCGCACCCACGAGTTCCTCAAGCGGGTCCGCAAGGAGGTCGACGCGGCGTACCCGGACCGCGTCCTGCTGTGCGAGGCGAACCAGTGGCCGGCCGACGTGGTCGAGTACTTCGGCGACCGCGACTCCGGCGGCGACGAGTGCCAGATGGCGTTCCACTTCCCGGTCATGCCCCGCATCTTCATGGGGGTACGACGGGAGTCGCGGTTCCCGATCTCGGAGATCCTGGCCCAGACGCCGCTGATCCCGGACACCTGCCAGTGGGGCATCTTCCTGCGCAACCACGACGAGCTGACGCTCGAGATGGTGACCGACGAGGACCGCGACTACATGTGGGAGGAGTACGCGCAGGACCCGCGGATGAAGGCCAACATCGGCATTCGCCGCCGGCTCGCCCCCCTGCTGGACAACGACATCAACCGGATGGAGCTGTTCACGGCGCTGCTGCTCAGCCTGCCGGGGTCGCCGATCCTGTACTACGGCGACGAGATCGGGATGGGCGACAACATCTGGCTCGGCGACCG
>DASXRB010000008.1:0-6421 GCA_036506875.1 Kribbellaceae bacterium
GTCGGCCTCCTTCGCGGCCAGCCGCAGCATGCCCGGCCGGAGCGCGGCCAGCATGATCTTCGGCGGGACGTCCGGCGCCTTCTCCAGCCGGAAACGTTTCACGCGAAACATCTCGAACTCCCCGTCGACCTTCTCCCCGGCCAACGCGGTACGCAGGAAGCGCAGGACGTCGCGAGTCCGCTTGTACGGATCGTCGTACGCGATCCCGTTCCACCCGCTGACGATGGTCTGCGAGGACGCGCCGATGCCGAGCACGACCCGCCCGGGCGCGAGGTCGGCCAGGGCCGCGGCGTGCATCGCGAGTACGGCGGGACCGCGGGTGTGCACGGGTACGACGGCGGTGCCGAGCCGCAGCTGGTCGTCCCACTCGGAGGCGAGCACCAGCGGAGTGAACGCGTCCGCGCCGGCGACCTCGGCCGACCACAGGTCCGTGTACCCGAGCGACGCCAGCTCGCCGACCAGCTCGCGGTGGTCACGCACCGGCACCCCGGTCAGCGGCACGGTCAGGCCCCAGCGCGCGGTCATGCCGCACCCGTCCGGGTGGTCGGAAGGGACCGACGATGCGCGACACGCCGGGTCAGAAGGGCCCGATGAACGGTAGAGAGCATCAGATGAGCTTTCGGACCAGGGGGAGGGGCAACGCGTGGATGGCGGGAGCCAGGAGGCGCCAGGGCCAGGCGGGGACGACGGCTTTGGCGCGGCCGGACTCGATGGCGGCGACCATGGCGCGGACGCCGGTGACGGTGTCGGTCATGAACGGGGTGTGCGCGACCTTCTCGTTCATCTCGGAGCGGATGTAGCCGGGGTAGATCGTGCTGACCTTGATCGGCTTGCCGAGCAGCTCCAGGCGCAGACCCTCGGCCAGCGACGCGACACCGGCCTTGGTGGCGGCGTACGTGGTGATCGTCTTGGGCATGCCGCGCATCGCCGAGACCGAGGAGATGACCACCAGGTGCCCGGCGTTCTGGGCGCGGAAGATCGTCATCGCGGCCTCGCACTGGGCCAGCGCGCCGACGAAGTTCGTCATCGCGGTGTCCCGGTTCGCGTCGAACCGGCCGGTGCCGAGCGGCGCGCCCTTGCCGAGACCCGCGTTCACGATCACCCGGTCCAGCCCGCCGAACTCGCCGGCCACCTCGTCGAAGACCTTGAACACCGCGTCGTGGTCGTTCACATCGAGCGCCTTGACCAGCACGGTCCGGTCCGGGTGCGCGGCGACGATCTCGTCCCGCAGCTCGGCCAGCCGGTCGGTACGGCGCGCGGTCAGCGCGAGATCGTGGCCGATGGCGGCGAACTGCCGGGCCATCTCCGCGCCCAGGCCGGAGCTCGCGCCGGTGATCAGGATGCGCATGGCGAAATGTCTCCCTAGCGATAGCTCAACAGGTCGGTGCCTTCGAGGTGGCTGTGGTCGTTGACGCTGACGACGGTCAGCCCGCGCCGCCCGTGCACGACCTTGGTGACGCCGGTGTTGACCGACGCCGGGTTCAGCGCGAGCCACAGCTGGTCGGAACCGGCCAGCAGCCGGCTGACCACGGTCGACACCGGCCCGCCCGAGGTGAACACGACCGCGGTCTGCCCCTTGCCGACAGATCCGGCGGTACGACGCAACGCCGCCTCGACCCGCGCCGCGAACTCCGCGAACGTCTCGTCGTACGTCCCGTCACCCGCGACCCAGCGCCGGGTCGCCTCCTCGAAGATCTCCTGGAACGCCCGCGCCGGCTGCATGGTGCGGGCCAGGTCGGCCATCATCACCGCGCGCCGCTTGTACGACGGCTTGTGGACGACCACGATCTGCTCGTGGTCGAACTCGTCGTACCCGCTGTCGATCGTGATCTCGGCGCTCGGCAGGCCGGCGGCGGCGAGGACGAGCTCGGCCGTACGACGATGGCGCCGCAGGCCGCCCGAGACGACCAGATCGGGCTTGATCCCGCGCTCGGCGAACGCCGTGCCCAGCCGGGCGCACTGCCGCTCGCCCAGCGGCGACAGCCGGTCGTAGTCGCGGCTTCCGAAGGACGCCTGCGCGTGCCGGACCAGGTAGATGACGCTCATCGGCCGGCCCGCGCGTGACGAGGGGCGATGAGCTTGCGGCAGCGGCGTTCCAGCATGCCGACCGGCAGCCAGAGGTTCTTGAACGCCGGGTTGCGGGTCTGCTTGTGGTGGTAGCGGTAGTAGATCTGCTGCGCGATGACCGCCAGCCGGAACAGCCCGTACACCTCGTAGAACGTCCAGTTCGCCGGCTTCAGCCCGCTGCGCTCGCAGTAGTAGTCGACCACCTCGGCGCGGGTCAGCATCCCCGGCACGTGCGTCGGCTGCCGGCGGAACTTCCGGAACGCCCAGTCGTCATCGGCCTGCACCCAGTACGCCAGCGAGCTGCCCAGGTCCATCAACGGATCGCCGATCGTGGCGAGCTCCCAGTCGAGCACGCCGGCCACCCGCATCGGGTCGTCCGGCGCGAGCACCACGTTGTCGAAGCGGAAGTCGTTGTGGATCAGGCAGGTCGCCACGTCGTCCGGCCGCTCCGCCTCGAGCCAGGCCATCACCTTGTCGAAGCTCGGCACGTTCCAGGTCTTCGCCTTGCGGTAGCGCGCGCTCCACCCGGCGATCTGCCGCTCGACGTACCCCGCGCCCTTGCCGAGATCGCTCAGCCCGGCCGCCGCGACGTCCACCTGGTGCAGCTCGACGAGCGTGTCGACCACGGTCCGGCACAACCGGGTCGTCTGCTCCGGGGTCAGGTCGACACCGAGCTCGGACCGCGGGATCGTGCCGTCGATCCGCTCCATCACGTAGAACTCCGACCCGATCACCGCGTCGTCGTTGCAGTAGGCAACCATCTTCGGGACGTATGGGAACACGGGGGCCAGCGCGGCCTGGATGCGGTGCTCGCGGCCCATGTCGTGCGCGCCGCGCGCCTTGGTCCCGCGCGGCGGCCGGCGCAGGATCAGGTCCACCCCGTCGTACCGGAGCAGGTAGGTCAGGTTCGACGCCCCGCCGGAGAACTGCCGGACGGTGGGTTCACCCGCCGGCAGCTCCGCCGTACCGTGCGCGCGCAGCCAGGTGTCGACGGCGGCCACGTCGAACGCGTCCTCGGCGCGCACCTCGCGCGCCCCGTCGACCGCACTCACCTGTCGCCCTCCTCCGAACCGGCGGCGGCGCGGGGCTGGGTGCGGGCGGAGAGACGGCGCATCTGGCGGTCGTACAGCGGCCGGGCGAAGCGCTTCACGCGGTAGGACATCAGCGTCGGGCGGTCCGGGATGATCAGGAACCGGCGCTTCTCGATCCCGCTCAGCACGGCGGTGGCGATGTCGTCCGCGGTGCGCGGCGACTTCTCGATCAGCCGCCGCGCGGCCGCGTTCATCGCCACGTCATCGCCCTGCATCGAGTCCGCGAGGTTGGTCTTGAAGAACGACGGGCACACCACCGACACCGCGACCCCGAACGGGTGCAGCTCGTGCGACAACGTCTCCGACAGCGCGACCACACCGGCCTTGGCCGTGTTGTACGAGCTCATCCCGGGCGGGTGCAGCAGCCCGGCCGCCGACGCCACGTTCACGATGTGCCCGGAGCGCTGGTTCTTGAACACGGGAGCGAACGCCCGGCAGCCGCGCACCACACCCATCAGGTTGACGTCGACGACCCGGTCCCACTCCTTCAGCGTCTCGACGTCGATCCGCCCGCCGGTCGCGACCCCGGCGTTGTTCACCAGCAGGTCCAGCCCGCCCCACTCGCCGGTGCACCACGCGACCGCGGCGTCCCAGTCCGCCTCACTGCGGACGTCGAGCTTCAGGTACGACGTCCCGCTGGGCAGGTCGTCCGGAGCCCCGGCCCCGACGTCGGTGACGAGCACCTCGTCGCCCTCGGCGACGAACTGCCGGACCAGGGCGGCGCCGAGCCCGGAAGCGCCGCCGGTGACGAGAACTCTGCGCACGTCAGGCCTCCCTGTACTTCGCCAGCTCGAGCTTCGCGATGACTCCACGGTGTACCTCGTCCGGGCCGTCCGCCAGCCGCAGCGCCCGCGCGTTCGTCCATGCGGCCGCCAGCGGGAAGTCGTCCGACAGGCCGCCGCCACCGTGCAGCTGGATCGCCAGGTCGATGACGTCCTGGGCCATCCGCGGCACCGCGACCTTGATCTGGCTCACCTCGCTGAGCGCGCCGGCGAGGCCGGCGGTGTCGAGCAGGTGCGCGGTCTGCAGCACCAGCAGCCGGGCGGCGTTGATCGCGATCCGGGCGTCCGCGATCCGCTCCCGGTTGCCGCCGAGGTTCACGAGCGGCTTGCCGAACGCCGTCCGGGCGGTGGCGCGCAGCAGCGCCAGCTCCAGGGACTTCTCAGCCAGGCCGATCAGCCGCATGCAGTGGTGCACCCGGCCGGGCCCGAGCCGGCCCTGCGCGATCTCGAACGCGCGACCCGGGCCGGCGATGATGTTGGAGACCGGGACCCGCACGTCGGTGAAGGAGACCTCGCCGTGGCCGTGCGGTTCGTCGTACCGGCCCATCGCCGGCAACATCCGCTCCACCGTCACACCAGGGGTGTCGCGCGGGATCAGCACCATCGTGTGGCGCGCGTACCGGTGCGCCGACGGGTCGGTGAGGCCCATGAAGATCAGGATCCTGCAGTCCGGGTGGCCGACGCCGGTGCTCCACCACTTGCGGCCGTTGACGACCACCTCGTCGCCCTCGACGACCGCGGTCGCCTCCATGTTCGTGGCGTCCGACGAGGCCGTGCCGGGCTCGGTCATGCAGAACGCGGACCGGATCCGGCCGTCCAGCAGCGGTTCCAGCCACTCCTTGCGCTGCTCGGCGGAGCCGTACTTGACCAGGACCTCCATGTTGCCGGTGTCCGGGGCGTTGCAGTTGAAGACGTACGGCGCGAGGAAGGAGCGGCCGGTGAGCTCGGCGACGTACGCGTAGTCGAGGTTGTTCAGCCCCTCGCCGTACCCGAGCTCGGCGGCCTCGGGCAGGAACAGGTTCCACAGACCCCGCGCGCGGGCCTTCGCCTGGAGCTCGGCCATCACCGGGTGCGGCATCCACGGATCGCCGCCCGTCTCCCGCGCGACCCGGACCGCCTCGTGGACCCGCGGCTCGACCGGCTCGACCTCGGTCCGGATGAACTCCCCGACCTGCTCGATCAGCCGCCGGCCCCGCGCGGACGGTTCGAAGCCCATGGCGCTCTCCCTTCGCTCGTCGTTTGACGGTAGCGCACCTGTTGAGCAATGCTCAATAGCGTGGTGGCGGAGAACACACGACGGCGGCTGACCGCCGACGACCGGCGCAAGCAGCTGGTCGGGATCGGGCTGCGGATGCTGACCGTGCAGCCGATCCACGAGCTGTCGATCGACGCGGTGGCGGCGGAGGCGGGGATCTCGCGGGGGCTGCTGTTCCACTACTTCCCGACGAAGCGGGACTTCTACGTCGAGGTGATGCGGGCCGCCGGACGGCGGCTGCTGCGGCAGACCCGGCCCGATCCGGCGCTACCGCCCGATGAGCAGCTGCGCGCGATGCTGACGGCGTACGTCGCGTTCGTCGACCGGCGGCGCGACGCCTACATCTCCTGGGTGCGCGGCGCGGCCGGCGGCGACACCTTCGTCGTCGAGGTGTACGACGAGACCCGCGCGGCGCTGACCGAGCGGGTGCTCGCACTGCTGGCGGACGGTGCCGCCGCGCGGCTGACGGTGCACGCCTGGTTCGCGTACGTCGAGGACCTGGCGATCGAGTGGTCGGCAGAGCCTGTCGGGCAGCGGGCGCTGACCGCGGACGACCTGATCGACCACGCGGTCGCGGCGCTCGACGCCCTGCGCGCGCTCCCGTTCGGCTGACGCTTCACCGATGCCGTAGGCAACGATTTCGCCACGCCCGGCGCTGTGCACCTTGCCGGCACCGCGCCGCTGCCTACACTCCGAACATGGGAATTGGCCGCCTCGGCGTCCGGAGGACCGCTCCTCCTCCCAGTGGCTCGAGGGCATCCGCGCTCACCGAGCGCTCCTCATCGCTCACCGAACGCTCCGCGACCGCGCTCGCGGCGGCGATCCGGGCGCGCGAGGTCAGTGCCCGCGAGGTCGTCGAGGCGCACATCGAGGTGCTCGAGCGCGTCAACCCCGCGGTGAACGCGATCGTCGCCGACTGCTTCGACGCGGCGCGCGACCGGGCGGACCTGGCCGACGAGGTGATCGCGGCGGCCGCGCCCGGTGACGAGCTGCCCCCGCTGCTCGGCGTTCCCTTCACGATCAAGGAGTCGATCGCGGTCGCGGGTATGCCGCACACCGCGGGAGTCGTTGCCCGGCGCAACTACCGAGCCGGCCGCACCGCTCCCGTCGTACGACGGGTGGTCGACGCCGGCGCGATCCCGCTCGGGCTGACGAACACGTCCGAGCTGTGCATGTGGATCGAGACCGAGAACAAGCTGTACGGGCGGACCAGCAACCCGTACGAC
>DASXRB010000009.1:0-6249 GCA_036506875.1 Kribbellaceae bacterium
GGCGAGCTCACCCGGGTACTCGCGGTCAACACACGGGTGGGCGACCTGTTCGCGGAGTCGATCACCCGGGCCGCGCTGGCGATGTGCTGCCGGGTGAGCGGTGACCTCGACCAGGCCCGGGTGCACGCCGGCGCCGCGGTCGGGGTCGGCGAGCGGCTCGGTTCGCCGGCGCGGATCCGGCTCGCGCGGTGGCTGCTCGCCGAGCTGGACCTGGAGACCGGCGACCTGACGTCCGCCCGGGCGCGTGCCGACGAGCTCGTCGCGGCCGATCCGGTGCAGTCCGACCGCGACGACGAGGCTTACCAGGAGCTCATCCGTGGCCGCATCCTGGACGCTTGCGGCGAGACCGGCACCGCCCGTGAGGTGCTGACCGGGGCGCTCGCGGAGTTCAACCGGATGTACTGGCGGTCGGCCGCGGCCGAGGGGCACCGCGCCCTGTCCGAGCACTACGAACGCGCGGGCGACCACCAGCGCGCCGCGGACCACACCCGGTGTGCGGCCGGCTTGTTCGAGGGCGGCTGGGTGACCGGCCACTGATCGACGAGGGGTGAGTTTCCCTTCACTTTCAGTGGTCTGCTGGGCACCGGCGCCGGCCGTGAAGAATGGGCGGGTGGAGTTCGCCGTACTCGGGTCGCTGGAGGTTCGCGGACAGGGTGGCCAGCCGATCACTGCGCCCCTGCTGCGCAGCATGCTCGCCGTGCTGCTGAGCGGGCCGAACCGCCGGGTGTCCGCCGACGTCCTGATCGACGCGCTGTGGCCGGACCAGCCGGGCGGCGCGGAGCAGCGCCTGCAGGTGCTGGTGCACCGGTTGCGCCGGGAGCTCGGCGACCCGAGCCGGGTGTTGTTCGAGCACGGCGGCTACGTGTTGCGGGTCGAGCCCGGCGAGCTCGACGCGGAGCGGTTCGAGTCGCTGTGCAGGGACGCGAGGGCGGGATGGGACGCGGCGCGATCGCTGCGGACCGCGATCGGACTGTGGCGCGGCGAGGCCTACGCGGACGCGCCGCGGACCCCGCCGGTCGAGGCGGAGGCCGCGCGGCTGAACGGGCTGCGCACGCTGGCGCTCGAGGATCTGTACGCGGTGGAGCTGGAGATCGGCGCGGGCGGCGCCGAACTGGTCACCGAGCTGCAGGGTCTGGTCAAGCGGCACCCGCTGCGCGAGCGGTTCGTCGCGCTGCTGATGGTGGCGATGGGCCGGGCGGGCCGGCCGGTGGAGGCGCTGGAGGTCTACCGGCAGACCAGGGACCGGTTCGTCGACGAGCTCGGTGTGGAGCCGGGCGCGGACCTGCGGCGGCTGGAGCGCGAGATCCTGGCCGGCCAGGTGCCCGGTGTGACGCCGGAACCGGCCCGGCTGGTCACGCCCGCGCAGTTGCCGCCCGACGTGGCGCCGTTCGTGGGCCGCCGGGCCGAGCTGGACGAGCTGGACGCGGTGCTCGCCGCCGGGGAGCGGCTGGCGGTGGTGTCGGGTACCGCTGGTGCGGGCAAGACCGCGCTGGCGGTGCACTGGGCCCACCAGGTCCGGTCCCGGTTCGCCGACGGTCAGCTGTACCTCAACCTGCGCGGCTACGGCAGCGGCGAGCCGATGACGGCACACGCCGCCCTCGGCGCGCTGCTGCACAGCCTCGGCGTTTCCGGGCAGCGGATCCCGGACGACGTGGGCATGCGCACCGGGATGCTGCGGACGATGCTGGCGGACCGGTCGATGTTGCTGGTGCTCGACAACGTCCGGCATGCCGCCCAGGTCAGGCCGTTGCTCCCGGCAACGGGCTTCGTCGTGGTCACCAGTCGCAGCCAGCTGCGCGGCCTGACGGTGACCGACGGCGCCCGGCGGGTGGCCCTCGGCCGGTTCCCCGCGGACGCCGCGGCTGAACTGCTGCGCGCGTCGACGCGGCCGACCGTCGGCGCGACGATCGGCGCCGCGGTCCTGGACGAGCTGGCCCGGTGGTGCGGGCACCTGCCGCTGGCGCTGACCGTGGCGGGTGAGCGGCTGTCGCGGCGGCCGGCAGGCGGCGCGGTGGGGCTGATCGACGAGATCCGCAGCGCGCCGGGACTGCTGGACGCGTTCGACGACGGCGATCCCGCGACCGACCTGCGGCTGATCTTCTCCTGGTCCTACCGCGCGCTCGATCCCGCCGAAGCCCGGATGTTCCGGCTGCTCGGGCTGGTTCCCGGCGACGACGCCGGCCTGCCGGCCGTCGCCGCACTCGCCGGTACGACGGTCGGCGCGGCCCGTCGCAGCCTGGACCGGCTGCAGGAGGCGCACCTGCTGGAGCAGCGCGCGCCGGGCCGGTTCGAGCAGCACGACCTGCTGCGCGCCTACGCCCGCGAGCTGGCGGACACCGATGCGGACGGCGCGCTGGACCGCTTGTTCGGCTGGTACCTGCACTCGGCGGCCGCCGCACGCGTCGCGATGGGACGTGGCCTGCCCTTGTACGACCTGCCGGAGCCGGACGCCGTACCCCTGGAGTTCGCGGACGCGGCGGCGGCTACCGAGTGGTTCGAGCAGGAGCGGCACGCGCTGGCGGCGGCGGTGCGCGAGGCCGGGCGGCGCGGCCGGCACCGGGCCGCGTTCGGTATCGCGCACATGCTGTGGGTCTACCTGTCGCACAGCCATCTGGTGGACGACATCGCCGAGCTGCACAGGATCGCGACCGACGCCGCACGCCAGGTCGGGGACGAGGCGGCGCTGGCCACGTCGGCAAGCCAGCTCGGCACCACGGCGATGCGGCTCGGCCGCTACGCCGACTCGGTGCGGTACGCCGAGCGCGCGGCCGCACACTGGGAAAGGGCCGGCAACCTGCGTGGCCAGGCCGCCGTACGGGCCAATCTCGGCGCGGCGTACCAGGCCCAGGGCCGGTACGACGAAGCGCTCGAGCACCAGTGGCGCGGTCTCGCGATCGCCGAACGGGCGGGCCACCCGCAGCAGCAGGCGCACGTGCTGAACAACCTGGCGATGACGCTGGTCGGCCTCGGCCGAACGAGCGAGGCGGTCGAGCTGTGCCGGCGGTCACTGCGGATCACCGAGGAGAGCGGGTACGACGTGAACCGGCCGCACGTGCTCGACACGCTCGGCCTGGCGCTGCTGCAGGGCGGGTCCCGGGACGAGGCGGCAGCGCGGTTCAGCGCGGCCCTGGAGATCTTCCGCGCCGTCGGCGACCGCTGGAACGAGGCCCTGATCCTGTCTCACCGGGCGCGCGCCCGGCCGGCCGGCGGGGCACGCGAGGACTTGGTGCGCGCGCTCCGGATCCTCGACGAGATCAGCGCCGCCGACAACGACGAGCTGCGCCGCGCCGACCTGATCGACCGCTTGGCCGCCCTCCGCGACCGCCTCGTCTGAGAGCTGTCAGCCGGAACGCGGTCGCGCCGTCCGGTGGACCGGATGTAAGTCGATTGAAAGTCCGTCGGGCCACCATCCTCCCCAGGGGAGGGATGATGGAGTTCAGGATTCTCGGGGATCTGGCCATCGGGTCTGTCGACCGCCCGTTGAGGCTGGGACCGCCGAAGCAACGCATCTTCACCGCACTGCTCGTCGCCCGGGCGGGGCAGGTCGTTCCGCTTCGTGACCTCGTCGACGAGTTGTGGAGCGAACAGCCGCCGAAGTCCGCACTGGCGAATCTGCGGACCTATGCGGCACGGTTCCGGGCATCGCTACCCGAAGCGGAGCGCCACCGGCTGGCGGTTCATCCCGAGGGCTACCGACTTGTCGCCGGCGACGGTGAGGTGGACGTCACGGAGTTCGAGCAGGAGGCCGAGTCCGGCCGCCGCGCTCTGAGTCGCGGCCGTCACTCCGAGGCGGTGCGGCATCTCGACCGGGCACTCCACCTCTGGCGGGGAGCCTTCGCTCAAGACGTCCGGACCGGCGTCCATCTCACCGCGCGCCGGGTCGCGGTGAGCGCGCTGAAGATGTCGGCGGAGGAGGACCGGTGTGAGGCGCTGCTGCGGTTGTCGGAGCCGACCCGGGTCGTGGGTCTGCTTCGTGAGCAGCTTCTGAGGAACCCGCTTCGTGAGCGCTCGTGGGCGCTGCTGATGCGCGGACTGTACGCGTCCGGCGATGTCGACGGCGCGCTGAGGGCATTCGCCGACGCGCGGTCTGCCCTGGTCGACGAGCTCGGCATCGATCCGGGAGCAGAGCTGCAGGAGCTCCACCGGGCTGTGCTGCGCAGAGATCCGGCGCTGGGCCGGCCCGGCAGGACCGACGTGCCGGCGCAGGTGCCGCGACAGCTGCCCGCGGCACCGCCACTGACCGGCCGTGGCCGTGAGCTGGAGCGCCTGGCGAGCTGGCTGGACGACACCTCGCCGACCGGCGCCACGGCCGTCGCCGGGGTCTACGGCCCGGCGGGTACGGGGAAGACCAGCCTGGTGCTGCGGGTGGCCCACCGGCTGGCGCACCGCTTTCCCGACGGCCAGCTCTACGCCGACCTGCGGGGTGCCCGCGATGGCGGCCGGCTGAGCTCGCTCGACGCCCTGACGCGACTGCTCTCGGGCCTCGGCGTGCCCGCCGGCGAGATGCCCGCGGACGTCGGCTCCGCAGCGGCGAGGTACCGGTCGTTGCTGGCCGAGCGCCGGATGCTCGTCGTACTCGACCAGGCGGCGTCGGCAGCGCAGGTCCGGCCGCTGGTGCCTGTGTCGTCCGGCTCGGCGGTGCTGCTGACCAGCCGGCGGATGCTCTCGACACTGGACGGCGCACGGCATCTACGGCTCGGCGTTCTGCCTCGTACCGACTCGGTCTCCCTGCTGGCGGAGCTCGTCGGCCGGGAGCGAGTGCAGGCCGAACCAGAGGCCGCGCACCGTCTGGCACGGTTGTGCGAGCACCTGCCGATCGCGCTGCGGATCGCTGCTGCCCGTGTGCTCGAACACCCGAACTGGCGAATCAGGGACTTCGTGCTCAGGATCACCGACCGGACCCGGCGGCTGGACGAGCTGGAAGTGGGTGACCTCACCGTTCGCGGCTGCCTGCGCGGGATGTACGACGAGCTCGTCGACTGCGGCTGCGAGGTCGACGGGCTCGCCGCGCGGCTGTTCCGTGCGCTCGGGCAGGCGCATATCGACGAGACCGGTCCGGCCGAGGCCGCGACCCTGACCGGGTTCACGATCGAGCAGGTCGGCAGGGCGCTGGACCGGCTGGCGGAGGTCCAGCTGGTGTACCCCGCCGGACCTGCGCGTTACCGGATCCCGGAGCTCCTCCGGCTGCTGGGAGCCGAACTCGCCTCGGAGGCGATACCGGCGACGAAGGCGGACGCCGTACGGGATCCTGTGGCGTGGTGACGCGACGGCCGAACCACGACACCGACCAGGCTGTTCCTGTCGAAGAACCCGCAGTTGCGTGAGTCCAGGCTGGCAGCCGCGTTGTCACCCAGGACGACGAGCCGGCCGCCGGGTACCGGTGAGCCTGCTGTCGCACCGGCGGCCGCCGCCACGTCCGGCGGCACAGGGTCGCCAGGCGTCGCCGCCACGCGCTTCACCAGCCAGTGCCCGGCCCGACCGGCCGGCGAGGCGCCCGGAACGTACGTGTCGGGGGACGGGGCCCGGACGACGACGACGTCGCCCACCTCGATCGTGTCGAGGACGGTACGGCGGACCAGCACCCGGTCGCCGTCGGCCAGTGCCGGATTCATGCTCGAGCCCCGGACCGTCACCGACACGAACGTGCGCCTCGCCCAGAGCAGCACGCAGGCGCCGACCAGCGAGAGCACCAGTGCGGTGGCGGTCATCCGGCCACTCGCCGCTCGGTCTGGTAGCCCTCTGCCTGCTTGGCGAACAAGGAGGCGTAGGTGCCGCCCGACGCCAGCAACTCGGCATGCGTCCCGCGCTCGGTGATCCGGCCCTTGTCGAGGACGACGATGGTGTCCGCCGCACGCATCGCACCGAGCCGGTGTGAGATCAGCAGGCTGGTACGGCCGCCGCGCAGCACGCGCAGGCTCCTGTGGATCTCGTCCTCGGCGAGTGCGTCGAGACCGGAGCTCGGCTCGTCGAGAATCGCCAGGTCGCACTGGTCGCGGAGCAGCGCACGCGCGAGCGCCAGTCGCTGCCACTGCCCGCCGGACAGATACAGCCCGGTCTCGGGATCGCCGTCCTTGCCCGGCGCCGCGAACATCCGCGAGAGCAAGGTGTCGTACCCGTTCGGCAGCGTCCGCACCACCACATCGGCGCCGGCACGACGGGCGGCCGTCTCGATTCTCGCGCGGTCCTCGAGTGCGTCGAGGTCGCCGACGCCGATGTTCTCGGCGGCGGTGAAGTCGTACGACATGTAGT
>DASXRB010000010.1:0-5510 GCA_036506875.1 Kribbellaceae bacterium
TAGGTTCGCCGGGTCCGCGCCGGCCCAGGAGTAGATCGTCTGGGCTGGGTCGCCGACCACGCAGACGTCCTCACGGCCGCCGAGCCACAGGTCCAGCAGGGTCTGCTGCAGCGGGCTGACGTCCTGGTACTCGTCGACGACGAAGTGCCGGTACTGCTGCCGGACCTCGGCGGCGACCCGCTCGTCCTCGGCGAGCAGCGCCGTCGCGCACAGCAGCACGTCCTCCAGGTCGATCCGGCCGCGCTCGGTCTTCACGTCCTCATACGCCGCGAACACCCGGGCGATCGTCGCCGGGTCGAACGAGGCCAGCGCCCGGGCCGCCTGCGGTGCGACCTTGGCGTAGTCGTCCGGCCGGACGTTCGTCACCTTCGCCCACTCGACCTCGCCGGCCAGGTCGCGCAGCGCCGCGGTGTCGGTCTGGATCCGGCAGCGGGATGCCGCCTCGGCGAGCAACGGGAACTTGCGGTCGATGATCGGCGGCAGCTCCCCGCCGTACACCTTCGGCCAGAACCAGCGCGCCTGCCGCAGCGCCGCGGAGTGGAACGTCCGGGCCTGCACGCCGTGCGCACCCAGCTGCGCGAGCCGCGACCGCATCTCGCCGGCGGCGCGCTGGGTGAACGTCACCGCGAGCACCCGGGCCGGGTCGTAGGTGCCGGTGCGCACGCCGTACGCGATCCGGTGCGTGATCGCGCGCGTCTTCCCGGTCCCGGCGCCGGCCAGCACGCAGACCGGCCCGTGCAGCGCGGTCGCCACCTCCCGCTGCTCGGGGTCGAGCGCGGCGAGGACGGCGTCGGCGGACGCGGACAGTGTGACATCGGTCACGGTACGAGACATGCGGGAAGAAGCACCACCAACTGCGCGGTTCGACTAGAACGGGAGCAACCTTAGTCAGCGTTCCCGACAACTCACGACGGACTGGAGCTCACGGTGTCGGCGTTCACCATGTACTCGACCCCCTGGTGCGGCTACTGCCACCGGCTGAAGGGCCAGCTGGACCGCGCCGGCATCCCGTACACCGAGATCGACATCGAGCAGCAGCCCGGGGCCGCCGAGATCGTCGAGCGGGTCAACAACGGCAACCAGACGGTCCCCACCGTCGTCTTCGCCGACGGCACCGCCATGACCAACCCTTCGCTGGCCGAGATCGCCGAGAAGCTCGCCGCCTGACCCGTCAACTGGCTGGCATACCTCAGATGGTGTGCAGCTTGAGGCTCCAGCCGGCGGCGTCGGCGAGCCGAGCGAGGTCGACAGGATCCGACGTCACGACGGCCGCACCGAGCCGAGCCGCGAGCACGACGACCAACGCATCGACGACGTCACTCGTCGCGGCCCGGCCGCACAGTGCGCCGGCCGCACGGGCGAGTGGCTCGGTCATGTCGATCGACCGGCAGCTACGCAGGGCGCGTGACAGCCGCCGCTGCGGGCCGCCACGCCATGCTTGTGCGAGCACCGTCACCGGGACCAGCGGTTCTGCGCGCGCGGCGCTGGCCTGGTCGTGCAACCTCCACGCGAGTCGCAGGCCCGCTCCGGGCTACGAGCATGCCCGTGTCGCCGCGGTAGTACTCGGTGCTACCAGGTTTGCTGTCATGCCGACCAAGCCTGCTCGTTCCAGGCTTTCGTCGTACGACGTTGTCCACAGGACTACCAGCGTCCGGGGAGCTCCGCGCCGTACCAGCCCTCGATGAGGCGGCGGGAGATCGAGACGGCACCGGGGAGCTTGACGTCGGCGGCGTCGATCGCGCTCCGCAGGTCCTCGCGGGTGAACCACCGCGCGTCGCTGATCTCGTCCGCGTCGACGGTGATGCCGGTCTTGGCAGCGCGGGCGTAGAACCCGAGCATCAGGCTGGACGGGAACGGCCAGGGCTGGCTGCCGGCGTACCGGATCTCCGCGCCGACCACGACACCGGTCTCCTCGAAGACCTCACGTCGTACGGCGGCCTCCAGCGACTCCCCCGGCTCGACGAACCCGGCGAGCGTCGAGTACCGCCCCGGCGGCCAGCTCGCGCCCCGGCCGAGCAGCGCGCGGTCGTGCCCGTCGGTGACCAGCACGATGATCGCCGGGTCGCTGCGCGGGAAGTGCTGGGCCTTGCACTCCGGGCACTGCCGGACGTGCCCGGAGTCCGCGATGTCGGTCGGCGCGCCGCAGCGCGCGCAGCGCGGATGCGTGGCGTGCCAGTTCGCCAGGCCGATCGCGTGCACCGCGACACCGGCGTCGTGGTCGTCCAGGTAGGCCCCGGCCTCCCGCAACGTGGCGAACCTCTCTCCCGGGTCTACATCGTCGACGAGTACGGCGAACACCGCCGCCCCGTCACCAGGTTCGGTGCCCAGGAAGACCCGCTCCCCGTCCGGCGCGTCGGACGGCGCGACGTAGGACAGCTGCTCGTGCCCGGCGTCGACGGCGAGCCGGTCCGCGGCGACAACGGCGACCTTCGTGTCCGCTCGTTTCCACGCCTCGTCCAGCCAGGCCTGGTCGCGGCGCCGGTGCGCGGCGCGGTCGAGCACCGAGCGGGAAAGGGTGAGCTTCGAGGGGTCGATGAGAGGCGGGAAGGCAGTCGGGTCCGGCACGACCGCCAAAGTACCGCGAGAGCGGACCGGGCTCGTGCGAGGATCGGCGGCATGACCGAAGACGACGTGAAGCGAGGCCTCCGGTGAGTCTGCACATCGCCGCCGCGAAGGGCGACATCGCGCCGCGGGTGTTGTTCCCCGGCGACCCGGCCCGCGCGAAGTGGATCGCCGAGACGTTCCTGACCGACGCCACCTGCTACACCGAGATCCGCAACATGTGGGGCTTCACCGGCACCTACAAGGGTGAGCCGGTGTCGGTGCAGGGGTCCGGGATGGGGCAGCCGTCGGCGTCGATCTACGCGCACGAGCTGTTCGCCGAGTACGACGTCCAGACGCTGATCCGGGTCGGCAGCGCCGGCGCGCTGCTGGAGAGCGTGAAGGTGCGCGACGTGATCATCGCGATGTCGGCGAGCACGGACTCGCAGATGAACCGGCTGCGGTTCCAGGGCATCGACTACGCGCCGACCGCGGACTGGCAGCTGCTGCGCAAGGCGGTCGAGACCGCCGAGGCAGCCGGGTTCACGCCGCACGTCGGGCAGGTGTTCTCCTGTGACCTGTTCTACAACGACCGGCCCGACCTGGTGTCGCAGACCGCGGCGTACGGCGTGCTCGGGATCGAGATGGAGGCCGCCGCGCTGTACACGCTGGCCGCGAAGTTCGGCCGCCGCGCGCTCGGCATCATGACCGTCTCCGACCACCTGGTGACCGGGGAGCACACCACGGCCGAAGAGCGTCAGACGACGTTCTCCGAGATGGTCGAGATCGCTCTGGAGACGGCGATCGGCGTGCCGCTGTGACGCGTTGGCGGTACGCCGCGGCGCTGGCGGCGCTGCTGATGACGGCCGGCACGACGGCCTGCGGCGGGTCCGAGGACAAGGTGCAGGCGAACCCGGCGACGCCGGCCGGCTCGGCCACCACGTCGAGCACCGGGTCGACCGACCAGACCCCCGGCACGGCTACTGCGTCGGTGATGCCGGATCTGAAGGCGGCGCAGGTGGTGGCCGCGCTGAAGGCGGCCGGCCGGAGCTGCTCGAACGAGCTGACCTACGTGATCTGCAAGCAGGGCACGGTCGAGGTGTGGGTGCTGACCGGCGACCACCGGCGGCCCCCGGTGCTGTCGCTGAACGCGGCCGGCAGCGCGGACGAGGCCCGCACGGCGATCGGCGACCAGCTCACCGAGGTGCTGACCGCGGCACACGTCAACGGCGTCGCCCAGATCGCCGAGTGGTACGCGAAGCAGACCGCCGAGAGCGCCTCGACCGAGGTCGGCGACTGGAAGGTCGAGCTGTCCACCGAGCAGAGCTCCGACGTCCCCGGCGTCCACCTCACCCTCAACGACAAGCTCTGCAAGGCGAACTGCGAAGCGGAGTAAGAGGGCTGTGGACAACGCCGTACGACGTCGCGTCGACGCCGTCATGCTGGTCCGATGCATCAGAAGGAGGCAGCATGGTGTCCGTGCAGACGATCCACCCGGGTGAGTTCACGTTCGAGGACCTCGACGCGCTTCCCGACGACGGAATGCAGTACGAGCTCGTCGACGGGATGTTGCTCGTGACGCCCGCGCCGCGGGCTGAGCACCAGTGGGCGGTCCTGGAGATCGCGGTCCTGCTGCGTGCCGCCCGTACGCCGGATGCGGAGGTGTACGTCGCTCCGCTGGACTTCCGGCCGACCTCGCGCCGATCCTTCCAACCCGATGTCCTGGTGGTGCGCGGAGAGGATGTCGTCCAGGGAGCGATCCAGCGCCCCCTGCTCCTCGCGGTGGAGGTCCTGTCCCCGAGCACGCAGTCGAAGGACATGCTGCTCAAGCGGGCGATGTACGCCGAGGCCGGCGTTCCGTCGTATTGGATCTTCGATCCGGACGCACATGAACTGACCGTGCTCGAGCTCGACGGCCAGCAGTACGCCGAACGGGCGGTTGTCCGGGGCAACGAGGTGTACGACGCGGTGTCGCCGTTCGCGGTCCGGGTGGTGCCGGCGGAGCTGGTGCGGTAGGTCAGCCGAGCAGCCGGCGTAGGGCAACGCGGCCGGGCAGGTCGGGCGGCCGTACCACGTCGCCGGTGCGGACGTAGTAGAACGCCGCCCCGACCTTCTCGACCGGTACCCCGGCCAGCTCCGCCCACGCCACCCGGTAGATCGCGAGCTGCAACGGGTCGGCCGTCTCCTGCCGGTGCGTCTTCCAGTCGACCACGTCGTACCCGTGCGGCGTGAGGTAGACCGCGTCGATCCGCCCGCGCACCACCCGGCCGTCGAGGGCGAGCGCGAACGGCGCCTCGATCTCGTACGGCACCTGCTCGCCGTACGGCCCGTCGCGGAACGCGCCCATCAGCTCGGTCAGGTCGGTGTCGTCCACGATCCCCTCGTCGGCCGCGCCCGGAAGGTCGTCGGGGTCGAGCAGCAGCTGCTGGCCGAAGTACGACTCCACCCAGGCGTGGAACCGGGTGCCGAACCGCGCGGCCCGGTTGGGCTTGCGCGGCATCGGCCGGGCCAGGTCGGCCGCCAGACCGTCGGGGTCCTTCGCCAGCCGCATCACCTGGGTCGCGGACAGCGCCGGCGGCAGCGCGACCAGTTGGGTCCGCCGGCTGCGCGTCTCGCGCGCCTCCGCGACGAGCCGCTCCAGCTCGGCGTCCCAGCGTGCGACGGTGGCCTGCTCGTCGAGCAGCAGGTCGGCCTCGTCGGCCTGCGGTCCGTTCCGGCGCGACTCGCGGACCAGGTTCGCGGCCTCGAGCAGGCGGCTGCGGCGCGCACCGCGCGGCCCCGCGTCGTAAGGGATCGGCCACGGCGCCTCGGTCCCCTCCCGCAGCTCGGGGTTCTCCGCGTCGGCCGCCGGCCGCTCGGCCCAGGCGACGACGCGGCCGGTGTCGCTGCGCTCGGCGTGCCGGCGCAGCAGCTCGAGGTACGACGAGGGGCCGCGCGGCTTCTTCTGCGTCGGGCCCCACCAGTGGCCG
>DASXRB010000011.1:0-2246 GCA_036506875.1 Kribbellaceae bacterium
CCTACATGGCCGCGATCAAGCCCTTCCGGTACCTGGTCGTCTACCCGGCACTGATGCGGCACTGGGACCGCGCCTCGAAGCGGGCCGTCGCATGATGGGTCGCGACGTCGTCGTTCCCGGCATGTCAAACCTGGCGAAGGCCGGCGAACCGCAGCGCACGGTCGCCGCCCTCCGCCGGCGGATCCCCGAGATCGCGGCGGCCCTGTGACCGGGCCGCCGCGACTGTCTCATGGCGTCGGGTCGCCGAACCTCCCTCCGAAGATGTCGCTGTTGCCGAACTTCGCCGGGCAGCTGGCGAGGACGTTCGGCGCCTTCAGCGGTGTGTCGGTCCGCAGCGACGCGCGGTAGGCGTCGATCGCCGGGCAGTCAGCAGCGTCGCGGGTGTCGTTCCAGACCCCGACGACGGCCCCGTTGGTCGCCGCGCCGTACACGTAGTCGCCGAGGAACTCCGCGGTCAGGCCGTTCTGGCTGCTGCCGCGGGGGTCGCCGACCACACCGCGGTGCAGCGTGGCCCAGCCGCCCGGCACACCACCGGTCACGTTCGCGTGCTGGATGGCACCGACCAGGCCGCGCGGGCTGGTGGTGTCGTCGCGGTACGGGTTGGTGTACGAGTTGTGCACGACGTACAGGTCCGTGCCGTCCGGCGAGACCGCCGGCGCGCTGTACACCGGCCGGTCACCGGCGACGAGCGGCACCGCCACCGGTGTCGCCCACAGACCGCCGCCGTTGCGGGACCAGGTGAGCATCAGCTGCTCGTGGTTGAGCCCCTGCCGGGCGTCCGACCAGGTCAGGAAGATCTCGTCGGTGGCACCCACCCCGGTGGGCCGGCCGTTCGCGATGTCGACGTTCGGCCCGACGGCGAGGTCGACCCGGGCCCCGGCGACGCCGTCCATCACGGGACGGCCGATGACCGGGTCGAACACACCCGGCGCGACCGCGGTCGCGACGATGCTCGGGCCGGTGAAGTGCGCGCCGCCGTCGGTGGACTTGTACATCAGCTGCACCGTCGTGCCGAGCCGGGCACCGACGCCGAAGACGTACACGTTGCCCGCGCTGTCGGTGCGGACCACGCAGCCGTCGGCCTGGTTGTTGATGCCGTTGTGCGACGCCGGACCGACCTGCGCGGTGGTCCAGCTGGCGCCGCCGTCGTACGACCGCGACACCGTCAGCGGCTGCGGGAACGCGCCCCGACTGTTGCTGCGGAACGAGGACCAGCAGACGTAGACCGCGCCGAAGAACCGGCTGGACGAGGCGTTGTCGGCCCAGATCTGCTCCTTGTCGGAGAACGTCGTGGCCGACTGCCTGGAGATGATCACCGGGGCCTTCCAGGCGCTGGCATCGCCGGCCGCGGCCGCGCGCACATCGTCGGTGCGGGACACCGCGATCGCCTCGAAGCCACGGAAGGTCTCCAGCGCGCGAGTCTCGCCGAAGTTCGAGGTCAGGTCCGCGTAGTACAGCCGCGAGCCGTTCGCCCAGGAGAACCTGCCGTCCGCTCCGCGCCGCGGACCGAAGGCGACGGCCGGGTCGCCGTCGGCCACGAGACCGGCTTCGAAGTATCCGGGCAGCGTGCCGATCGGGCCGACCCGCGGCACACAGGCGGCCGGACCGAGGCAGTGGCGGGCACTCCAGCCCGTATAGGTCGGCTGCGTCCACGTCGCCCCGCCGTCGAACGAGAAGTACACGCCGGACACGCCGATTCCGTGGGTGAACGGGCAGGTGGTCGGGTCACCGGCGGCGCAGGACTCCTCGTCAATCTCCTCGTTGGCACCGGCCACGACGACGCTCGGGTCGTGCGCGTCGATCGCGACCGCGGGCTCGTTCTGCTTGTTCTGCGAGAACGGTGTCACCGGGCTGCCGTTCGACACCAGGGTGTCACCCGGTGTCGCCGACGCACCGACCGCGGCTCCGGCGAAGGCGGCCGTCAGCGCGGCGACACAGGCGATGGCTCTGCGAGGTCTGTTCATGATCATCCCCTCCCGGGACTGCGACGATCCGGGTCGGGTTGTTGTCCACGGGCCCGGCTGGACGTCTCCGACACTGCACCCGCCGGGCCTGATCCACAACTCCCCGGCGCGCAGCCTGCGGGCGTTCCTGTCCGGCTGGCTCCGCCATCCGGACAGCTGGAATCGGCGCCGGTCACAGCCGGTTGCCAACGGTGTCGCCGACGACGAGGAGAGCATCGACATGACGACGGTCTCGCTGGGACGGTTCGGGATCTGGCAGGGCGGCTACCGGCTCACGCCGGA
>DASXRB010000012.1:0-2831 GCA_036506875.1 Kribbellaceae bacterium
CCACGCACTGGGCCGAACATGTTGCGCCCCATGATGAATGCTTTGGCGGCGGTCATCTGGTCGACCTCGGCCCGGTTCTCGTCGGGAGTGTCGAACATCCAGGCGTGCAGCTTGTCGCCCCAGCCGTCGCCGCCGTCGTCACCGAACGGGCGTTCCTCGGTCTGGTTAGGCCCGGCTGAGTACCCATCGGCCGAGATCGTGAGGTCGCAGATCACCCTGCCCATTCGTTCGGTCATTACTCCGTCCTCCTCGTAGCGATCTCCGTCGCCTTCGCGGTGAGCTTCCTGTCCCATCCTGCGCGGCCGGGCCGACGGTCGGGACAATCCGTGTGACACCTGGCGAGCGACCGCCGTCTAGACGGTATGAGAAATTCGCCCAGCCAGCCGTCACGCCAGGGAGCCCACCATTGCCACCACGATGACGGAGCTCTTCACGGCCCACTGGCACACCGTCCACGGCTACCTCACCCGGCGCACCGGCGACCGGGCGCTTGCCGAGGAACTCGCGCAGGAGACGTTCACCCGCGCGACCGCGGCCTTCCTCGGATGGCGGGGCGGGTCGCCGCTGGCGTGGCTACTGGCCATCGCCCGGAACGTCCTGGTCGACCATCACCGGCGGGGCCGACGGCTGGTGCCGATGGAGGAGTCTCTGCTGCCGTCCGAGGCGTTCCCGGACGTCGGCGTGGAGGTGCGCGACCTGCTGTCGCGCCTGCCACCCAACAGCCGCCGGCTGCTCGAGCTGGTCTACCTGGACGGCTTCAGCCAGGCGGAGATCGCCGCCATGACCAATAAGACGCCGATCGCCGTCCGGACGGCGGTGTGGCGCGCGCGGGAGGCGCTGCGCGCCCTTGTCACCGAGGAGAACACCAGTGACCGCTGACCAGCCCCCACCGCGGGAGGGCGGCGTCGACATCGACTTCGCGCTGCCGGATCTACCGAACGTCGACGAGTCCACGATCCGGCGGGCGGTCCTGCGCGGCGTGCTCCGCAGCGGGTTCGCCGCGGCGGCATGGCTGCTCGTGATCGTTCTCGTGCTGGTCCTGGCGTCGTTCGGGATCCAGGCCGCCCGCGGCGACACGTTCGACGTTGCCAGGGACGGCGTGGGAGTCGCTCACCCCGAGTACGAGATCGCGCAGGAGGGCTCCTGCTGCGGCGACGGACTGACCAGCCCCGCCACCAGTACGCTCACCCTGCGGTTGCGGTCGCGCGGCGTCATCGGGCCGTCGATCGACACCACGGGCAGCGTGCACCGCGGCTGGTCGGGCGATCTGACGACCGAACTGGGCCGCTCCGACGCCACCCCGGTCGGTGAGGCGCTGGGACGTGGACGCGTTGAGAAGACCGCCGCCCGTGCGTTCCTCGCCACCCTGCCGAAGTCGGTCACCGCCTCGGCGATCGTGGAGTTCACCGAGCCGCTGGACGCGACGGCGTTCGAGGCCCTCTCCGCGGCGCCGCCCGTCCCGTTCGGCCGCGGGCCGATCTTCGTCAGCCCCATCTACCCGGGCAAGGGATTCATCGGCACGGTGTGCTGGCCGGTGCCCGAGGTCGCCGCATTCACTGCGTGGGCGCGGCACCTGGACGCCGGCGACAACGACGACCTCGACGCGCTCGGCCTACCGTCGGCCGCCGACCTGCGCCGCGCTGCCGACCCGGCCCGCATCTACGGTTTCGTGCTCGACCGCGCGTCGGTGGACGAGCTGCAGGCGCTCCTCGCCGACGGGCGGGTACGCAGTATCAATGTCGTGGACGCCGGCTTCGATCCTACCCGCCAGACCGAATTGAAATGACGTGTGACACTTCGGCCGCGAGCGCCGTCCTTTCCCAAGGCCGCCACGGCGGCGGCCCGCCCCACGCCCACGAGCCGCCGCGGCGCCCCACGCACCAGGCTGCCTCAGAGAGGAACCGTCATGACCCGGTCCACGGCCCCGATCGCCCTACTCATCTCCGCCGGCCTGGTGTGCCTCGGCTTCGCGGCCGTCACGCCGACCACCACCGAGACACGGCAGCCGCGCGCCGTGACGCGCGTCGGGGAGGCGGTGACCTACCAGGTCACCACCAGCACCGATCAGACAGCGCTGGTGCTGTCGATCACCGCGCTCGTCCTCGCCGTGCTCGCGTTCGGCGGCGCCGCGTACCTCAGCCTTCGGCGGTTCCGTTCGCGCCGCGTCGCGGGCTGATGTGCTGGGCTGCGGCCGCCGGCCCGAATCGGCAAGGTTCGGACGCCTTTCCCGTCAGCCGTACCGGGCGACGAAGTTGGCGAGCATCCGACCCGGCTCTGTGACCACCGCGAGCCTGAGCCTGGCGATGAGGTCAGTGAGTTCGGCGGGCTGGAAGTAGCCGGCGTGCTGGTACACCTTCACGCGCGTCACGATTCCAGGCACGTCGAGTTCGGGGTGGAACTGGGTGGCGTAGAGGTTCTGCTTGACGCGGAACATCTGCACCGGGCAGCCCGCGGAACTGGCGAGCAGCACCGCACTCGGTGGCAGGACCCTGCACGCCTCCTTGTGACCGACGAACGCGTCGAACTCCGCCGGCAGCCGGGCCAGCACCGGGTCGGCGAGCCCTGCGGGGGTTAGCGAGACCCGCACCGACGACACCGGTTCTGCGTAGGTCCGATCGATGATGCCGCCCTGGTGCACGCCCAGGGTCCCGATGCCGTAGCAGGCGCCGAAGAACGGGAAGTCGCGGGCGACGATCTCGTCGAGCAGCGGCCGCAGCTCGGACTCGACCCGGCGCTGCGTCGCGGACTTGGCCTCAGGTGGATCGCTGGAGTCGAACGGGCCTCCGCCGACGAAGATGCCAGCGAAGTCGTCGAGGTTCAGGGCCGGGAGC
>DASXRB010000013.1:0-2292 GCA_036506875.1 Kribbellaceae bacterium
GCCTCGGGGTTCAGCACCTGCGCGGTCTCGTGCAGGTTCGGCTTGGTCGGGATACCGGTGCCGATGTCGAGGAACTGGTCGATGCCCTGGTTCACCAGGTAGCGCGTCGACCGGTGCATGAAGGCGCGGTTCTCCTGCGCCATCGTGCGGATCGTCGGGATCGCCTGCACGAACATCTCACCGAGCTGCCGGTCCGAGGCGAAGTTGTCCTTGCCGCCGAGCCACCAGTCGTACATCCGTGCCGAGTGCGGGATGGTCGTGTCGATACCGGGCGGCGCCCACTCCTCGTCGATGTGCTCGCCGCTGCTCTCAGTGGACACGGTTCGGTTCCTCCCGGGGAGTGAGGGGCGGTCATCCGCCTGGGACTCCCGGGAACGATACCGGCATGCTAGGACGTCGGCGACCGCTTCCAGCGAGTGCGGCCGCCGACGGAAACCAGGCCGTCGTACGACGATCAGGCCTGCTGGGTGATGTTGACCATCCAGGACGTGCCGAACTTGTCGGTGCACATGCCGAACTCGTCGCCCCAGACCTGCTTCTCCAGCGGCATCACCACGGCGCCGCCGTCGGACAGCTTCTCCCAGTAGCCGCGCAGGTCGTCGGCGTCGTCGCCGGACAGGCTGATGGTGATCGCGCCGCCCGGGGTGTACTCCATCTGTGCCGGGGTGTCGGCGGCCATCAGCGTGAAGCCCTTGTCGGTCTCCAGCCGGCTGTGCATGACCTTGTCGGCCTCGGCCGGATCGGGCTGGCCGAAGTCCCCGAACGTGTTGATCTCGAGGTTGCCGCCGAAGACGTCCCTGTAGAACTCCATCGCCTGGCGGGCGTTGTCCTTGAAGCCGATGTACGGGTTGAGAAGCGCAGCCATCGAACACTCCTTTGGGTCGAGGTGGGTATCGGCGCCATCCTTACGCGCCCATCACGCCCAAGGGAAGACCAGTGTGCGGTCAGACTCCGAGCTGCGCGCTCAGCAGGTGCTCACGGTCGGCGCGGGGTCCTTCGAGCTCGACCTCGGCCTGCCCGCCCCGGCCGTACGCGAACAGCACCAGCTCGCCGGCCGGGCCGGTGACCCGCACCCCCGGGCCGGGGTGCACGCGCTCCACCCGGCCGTCCGGCAGCCGCAGCGCGATCCCGGTCCGGACGTTGCGCATCAGCATCGGCGCGGCCGCCCGCAGCCGGACCCAGAGCGCCTCCTCCACCTCGGCGGACAGCTCCCGCGGCTGCCGTTCAGGCTGGGCGCGGCGGACGTCCTCGAGGTGCACGAAGTACTCGATCAGGTTCAGGTTGGCGTCCGCGCCGGGCAGCGCGAAGAACGACCAGCGCGGCGGGCCGGTGCGGATCTGGTGCACCAGCGTCGCGTACCCGACCCGCTTTGCGTCGCGCTGGACCTTGTCGGTCCACCCGGCCAGCCGCGGCGCCAGGATCCCGACGCCCGCGTCCGGGCGGCGCTCCCGGATCACCAGGTGCGCGGCCAGGTCGGCCGTGGTCCAGCCCTCGCACAGCGTCGGCGCGTCCGGCCCGAGCTCCTCGAGCAGGTCGCAGAGCGCGGCGCGCTCGCCCGCGGTGTGGTTCGCGGTCAGCGCCTCGAGTCCGGCGCGGACCATGAGCAAGGCGCCGGGCGCGACCAGGCGCAGGTGCGGGATGCGGGTGGAGGTGGTCATGGCGGCCCCCCAAGGGTGTCGGCGGGATGTACAACTTCGGTTGAGTCGTCCTGAGCCTAAACAAAGATTAGCATTTTGTTCAATCGATGACCGCTGGTGGCACATGTGTACAATCCCGCCCGGGAGGTCTCTTGTGGGCGAGACGCCGAGGTTCCAGGACACGGTGCGGTCCCTGCTGCGGGACCGGCTGCTCGACGCGGCCGCCGAGCTCACCAACGCGTGCGGCTGGGCCCGCACCCGGATGTCCGGGATCGCGGAGCGCGCCGGGGTGAGCCGGGGCACCGTCTACAACGAGTTCGGCTCCAAGGAAGCGCTCGCCGAGGCGATGATCCTGCGCGAGATGGAGACCTTCCTCGCCGGCGTCCGGACCAAGCTGGACGCGCACCGCGACGACCTCGTCGAGGGCATCGTCGCCGCCGCGGAGTACGCACTGACCGCGGCCGCCTCGAACCAGGTGCTCAAGGAGATCCTGACCGGGGGCACCGGACCGGACGGCGACCTGCTCCCGCTGCTGACCACCCAGGCCGAGCCGTTCCTGGCGATCGCCAACGCCACGCTGACCGCCTACGTCCGCGAGGACTGGCCGGACCTCGGCCTGGACGACGAGGAGCTGAGCACCGCGCTGGACGCCGTC
>DASXRB010000014.1:0-5608 GCA_036506875.1 Kribbellaceae bacterium
TCGGCCTGCGCGAACACGTCGTCCAGCAGCGCCAGGTCGGCGGCGGTCCGGCCGGAGACCTCGGCGAGCTGCTCAGCGGTCGGCGCGGTGTAGCCCAGGCCCGACCACGGCAGGGTCGAGTTGTTGCTGCCGGGGATGTTCAGCGCGGCGAACGAGATCCCGTTGCGGGTGTAGCGGACGTTCTCCGGGTACCCGTCCTGCGCGGTGACGGCGACCTTCTGCCGGCCCAGCGTCGTACCGGGGTCGGCGAAGAAGGTCGAGCGGAGCTTGGCCAGCCGTTCGAGCGGGTCGTAGGCGCCGTTGTTCACCCGGTGGCAGTCGGTCCACTCGTTGTCGCCGGGGGTGTAGACCAGCGGGCGGCGGAAGAGCGCGGAGTCGTCGCGGATCAGGTTGAAGTACTCGTCGCTGCAGACTGAGGAGCCGTTCTTGATGTCACCGAGATGGGTGACCATCCGGACATCCGGGTCGGCGTTGATCTGGCCGATGAAGGCCGGGAAGTGCTCGATCAGCATCCCGCCGTACGGCACGTCGCCGATCACGGCGATGGCGTAGGTCTCGTCGCGCTGCGCGGCCTGCGCGGGAGGCTGCGTGCCGAGGACGAGACCGGCGAGGCCCGCGACCAGCGCGGTCGCCTTGGCTGCCTGACGGATTCCGGACATCGTGAGCCTCCAACCACCACGGCGGACACCGAACGACCCGAAGCCTGACGCGTCAGGCTGAACTCCGGGTGCCGATCAGGTGAACGCCGGCCGCCCGGGGTGTCGCGAAGCCACGTGGCGGGTGCTGGAAGACTCTGCGGGGTGAAACCTCGGGCCGCGGCGATCGTCCTGCGCGGAGACGCCGTACTGCTGATCCGTCGCGTCAAGGCGGGCAAGGAGTACTACACGCTGCCCGGCGGCACGGTCGAGGACGACGAGACCCCCGAGCAGGCGTGCGTGCGCGAGCTGCGTGAGGAGACCGGGCTGGTCGGCGAGATCGACGAGGCGCTGTGGGTGCTGGAGAACGACGGTCGCACCGAGCGGTACTACCTGATGGGCCCGGTGACCGGGATGGCCCGGCTCGGCGGCGAGGAGGCCGCGGCGAACGACCCGGACAACAGCTACGAGCTGGTATGGACCAACGTCCACGACCTTGCCACCATCAACCTGCTGCCCACCGTCATCCGCGACCAGCTCGCCGCCTGCGTCTAGGCCCCATACGCGGCCGCCGTCTTCTGTGCCGCGGTGCCGGCCTGGTCGGACGGTTCGCCCGACGCCATGTGCGCCGCGCCCCAGGCCTGCGCGCTGCGGGTCATGAACTCGCGGGCCTCCTCGGTCCGCGGCCAGGCCGCACGCTCCTCGGCCGACATCTCGGCGCCGGCCAGGTGCATGCCGAGGCCGAGCAGCGTCAGGTCCCAGCCGACGCCGACCGCGCCCGGTCCGTACTCGGCCCAGTGCGCGTCGGCCGCGAGCGTGTGTTCCAGCACCAGCTCGGTGCCGCGCGCCGGGTCCGCCGTCAGCCGGACCTCGACCGTGCTCGTGCTCTCGCCGAACACCCAGGTGACGGCGAGCAGCCGTGGTGGTTCGCAGCGGAGGATCTCGCCGCCCGCGTTGCCCTCCAGCTGGTACCGCCCGCCGAGCCGCAGCTCGCCGCTGACCGGCAGGAACCACCGCGCGATCCGGTCCGGGTCGGTGACCGCGTCCCAGACGTCCTCGATCTCCGCGTCATAGCCGCGCCGCAGCAGCACGGTCCGGTCGTTGCCGGTGGCACCGACCTGGCGATGTACCGCGTCCAGCTCGCTGAGGATGTCGCTCATCTGTCCTGCTCCCTGCTCTTCGTCGTACGACGCCTGCCGCGGGCGAGCTCGGTGCCGAGGGCGTCCAGCCGCTGCTCCCAGAACCCGCGGAACTGGTCGAGCCACCGGTCGATCTCGCGCAGCGGGACGGCGTCCACCGCGTACAGGCGGCGGGTGCCGGCGGCCCGGACCGTGGCGAACCCGCTGTCCCGCAGTACGCGCAGGTGCTGGGAGACCGCGGGCTGCGAGATCCCGAACTCGTCGCGGATCACGGCGGTGATCAGACCCGAAGGCTGCTCCCCGTCGGCGAGCAGCTCCAGGATCCGCCGTCGGACCGGATCGCCGAGAACGTCGAATGCCTGCACGTCTGGCAATCTATCAGTAGCAGCTTATATAAGCAATGGCTGGCTCAGCCGCCCAGGCGCCGGGTCAGTGCCTCCGCGGCGGCCGTCGTACGACGCGCCAGCGCCCGGCGGGCCTCAGGAGGTACGGCGGACGCACGGAAGGTGATGCTGAACGCCGCCACCGGGCGGCTGGTATGGTCCCGGGCCGCGTTCGCGACCGACGCGAACCCCTCGGTGACGTGCGACTCCTCCATCGCGAACCCCTGCCGGCGCTCGTCCGCCAGCAGCCGGCGCAGCTGCACCAGCGTGCGCGGCCCGCGGCCGGTCCGGTCGACGAAGGCCGACGCGTCCGGGAACAGCGCCCGCACCTGGGCCGCCGGCAGCCCGCCGAGCAGCGCGCGGCCGGACGCGGTCAAGGTGGCGGGCAGCCGTACGCCGACGTCGGTCACGGTCGGCACCGGGTGCGGCGGCTGCTCCTTGAGCAGGTAGACGAGCTCGCGGCCGTGCAGCACACCGACGTGCGCGGTGTGCCCGACGTCGGCGACCAGCTGCACCAGCAGCGGCCGGGCCAGCCGCTCCAGCGGGTCGTGCCGCAGATAGGCCGACCCGGTCTCGAACGCCGCCACCCCGAGCCCGTAGCGGCGCTCCTCGGCCAGGTGCGTCACGAAGCCCTCGGCGGCCATCGCCTTCAGCAGGTGGTACGCCGTGGACCGCGGCATCCCGACCGCGGCGGCGATCCGCTCCATCGGGACCGGCCCCGGCTGCTCGGCGAGGAACCGCAGCACGCGCAGCGCACGGGTGGCCGCCGGCACGTTGCCGCTCATGCCGGCGAGCCTACCCGTCAGGTCTCGGATCCGAGACCTTGCTCACCTCACTCGGAGACGGCCGCCGCGGACTCGAGGTCGGCGATGATGATCTTCTTCATGTCGCCGAGGGCCTTCGCCACCCGGGACGACCTCGCGGGGTCCGGGTCGCTCAGCATCTGCGGCAGCGCGGTCGGCACGATCTGCCAGGACACGCCGTACTTGTCCTTCAGCCAGCCGCACGGGCCTTCCTCGCCGCCCTCGCTCAGCGTCGACCAGTACCGGTCGACGTCGTCCTGCGTCTCGCACGGGACCTGGAACGAGATCGCCTCGCTGAACGAGAACTCCGGTCCGCCGTTCAGGCCGACGAACTTCTGCCCGAAGATCTCGAAGTCCACGGTCATCACGCTGCCCGGCTCACCCGGGAAACCCTCCGGGTACCGCGTCACCGCGCCGACCTTCGCGCCCGGGAAAACCGTCGCGTAGTAGTTGGCGGCCTCCTCGGCCTGGTTGTCGAACCACAGGCAGGTGGTCAGCTCAGCCATGGTCATGCTCCTTCTGTGTCTAGGACGACCTGTCACCCAATACAGACAGCCCCGTACCCAAAACTCATCGGAGCGACTTGTGCGCCGTCCACTGGGAGCCGGTGACCACGTAGCCGAGCCAGGCGTTCACCGCGAGCATCGCGTGGTTGTTCGCGTCGTTCCCGGTCAGCGCCTCGGTGATCCCGGCCTCCCGGCAGCGCGCCAGGGCGTGCGCCTTGACCACCTTCGCCAGCCCGCGGCCGCGGTACTCCGGCCGGGTCCCGGTCAGGTCCGACCACACCACGCCGCGCTCGTGGTCCGCCGTCGTCGACACGAACGACGCCACGGTGCCGCCGTCCAGCACCGCCACGCTCAGGTCGAGCGCGTGGTCCGGGTGCTCCCACTCCATGCCCAGCCATTCGTCGTACGACGGGATGCCGGACAACCCGCTCGGGTCGTCCCCGGACACGGCCCGGGACGCCTCCCACACCGCCCGCGGCTCGACCTCGGTGAAGTCCGCCAGCCGTAGCCCGTCCGGGACCGGGGCCGGGGCCGGCAGGCCGGCCAGGCCGGCCCGCGAGTGCGACAGCTCGCGCTCGATGGTGAACCCGCGTCGTACCGCGAACTCGCGTGCGTCCGGCGTCACCGCGGCCAGCAGGTCGCTCGCCCCCGAGCCGGCCGCGACCGCCGAGACCCGTTCGGTCAGCGCGGTCCCGATCCCGCGCCCGCGGTACGCCGGCGGCACGATCGCGTTGATCCGGCTCGGCGTGCCCGGCTCCACGGGATGCCAGCACGACCCGTATCCGGCCACCGCGTCGCCGTCGGTCGCGACGACCACCGTCCGCTCCCGGCTGGTGCGCAGGTCGTACGCGATCCCCGCCGCCGTCTTCACCAGGAACGGCAGCACCTCCCGCCAGATCGCCGCGATCCCGGTGGCGTCCTCCGGCTCAGCGGCACGTATCTCGAATGACATGCCCCGAACCTATGCCTCGTCCCCAGCCTGCCCCTCCGGCCGCTCGGCTGTCTCGGATACGAGACGGGTGTGCGATGCGCCGGATGTCCGCGGGGCGTCGTACGGGGTGAAATGGACAGGTGAACACCTCCGCAACTGTCACCGTCGGCACCGGGCCGCTGAGCGCGGCGGACGTCGTCGCGGTCGCACGGCACAACGCGACGGTCGTGATCGACGACCATGCGCTCGAGCAGATCGCCAAGTCCCGCGCCGCCGTGGAGGCACTCGCGCACGCGGAGACGCCGCACTACGGTGTGTCGACCGGGTTCGGCGCCCTCGCGACCCGGCACATCGCGCCCGAGCTGCGCGCCCAGCTGCAGCGCAGCCTGGTCCGGTCGCACGCGGCCGGCTCCGGCCCCGAGGTCGAGACCGAGGTCGTCCGCGCGCTGGCGCTGCTGCGGCTGTCGACGCTCGCCACCGGCCGGACCGGGGTGCGGGTGGAGACCGCACAGGCGTACGCCGACCTGCTGAACGCGCGGCTGACCCCGGTCGTGCACGAGTACGGCAGCCTCGGGTGCTCCGGCGACCTCGCCCCGCTGGCGCACGTCGCGCTCGCCGTGATGGGCGAGGGCCTCGTGGTCGATGCCGACGGCAACCGTCTGGACGCGAGCCTGGCCCTGGCGCAGCACGGCCTGAACCCGGTCGTGCTCGCGGAGAAGGAGGGCCTGGCGCTGATCAACGGCACCGACGGCATGCTCGGCATGCTGGTGCTGGCGCTGGCCGACCTGGACCGGCTGCTGAAGACCGCCGACCTCGCGGCGGCGATGAGCGTCGAGGCGCAGCTCGGCACCGACCGGGTGTTCGCCGACGACCTGCAGGCGCTGCGCCCGCACCCGGGCCAGCGCGCCGCCGCCGCGAACCTGCGCGCGGTGATGGCGGACAGCGGGATCGTGGCCAGCCATCGCGGACCGGACTGCAACCGGGTCCAGGACGCCTACTCGCTGCGGTGCTCCCCGCAGGTGCACGGCGCCGTCCGCGACACCATGGCGCACGCCGCGACCGTCGCCGGCCGCGAGCTGGCCGCCGCGATCGACAACCCGGTGGTGCTGCCGGACGGCCGGGTCGAGTCCAACGGCAACTTCCACGGCGCGCCCGTGGGCTACGTGCTCGACTTCCTCGCGATCGCCGCGGCGGACCTGGCCAGCATCAGC
>DASXRB010000015.1:0-1541 GCA_036506875.1 Kribbellaceae bacterium
CGCGAGGCGGTCCAAGGCGTGCGCGACAGCGTCGCCGAGGCCGCCGGCGCGGTGCGGGACGAAGGCACCTCGGCGGCAGGGGACATCGCAGATCGGACGCAGCAGTCAGCACAGAACGTTCGGCAGCAGGCGGACGGCGGCGACGTCGACCGACCGCGTTGAACACCCACCAGACGCCGGGCGCGGGAGCCGCTGCACCGCAGCGGATTCCCGCGGCCGGCTGGTGGCAGATCTGCCGTCGCGCGTGGGCCGAGGCAAAGACCGACCAGGTGCCGCTACTGGCTGCCGGGGTGGCGTTCTTCGGATTCTTGTCGCTGTTTCCGGCGATCATCGCGGTCGTGCTCGCCTACGGGTTGTTCGCTGATCCGCAGGATCTCCGGGCTCGGGCCGAAGATCTCGCGGCAACCCTGCCGCGGTCGGCGCGTGAACTGGTCCTCCAGCAGGTCGACACCTTGATCGGCACATCCTCGAGCTCGCTCGGCCTCGGCTTCGCGGTCGCGCTGTTCACCGCGTTGTGGAGCGCCTCCGGTGGCGTCGGCTATCTGCTGACCGCCGTCAACGTGGCATACGACGAAGAGGACAGCCGGGGGTTCGTCAAGCGCAAGGCGCTCGCCCTGGCCATGACGCTGGCAACGATCGGCTTCATGATGCTGGTGTTCGAGCTGGTGGCGGTCATGCCGGCGGTCTTCGACGCCGCGTCGCTGCCCACCCAGGTGCGGGTCGCGCTGGACATCTGCCGGTGGGTCCTGCTGGCGCTGCTGATCAGTCTCGCGCTGGCGGTGGTCTACCGCGTTGCGCCGGACCGCGACGCACCACAGATCCGCTGGGTGTCGATCGGCGCCGCGGTGGCCACGGTGCTGTGGCTGATCGCCTCGCTCGGGTTCTCCCTGTATGTCGACAGCTTCGGTAACTACGCCGAGACCTACGGAAGCGTCGCGGGTGTCGTCGTTCTGCTGCTCTGGATCTGGATCTCCGCCTACGCACTGCTGCTCGGCGCCGAGATCAACGCCGAGAGCGAGGAGCAGACCGCGCGCGACACGACCACCGGGTCGGAGCAGCCGCTGGGCCGGCGCGGTGCCGTCAAGGCCGACTCCCTGCCACCTCGACCGGAGTGACGACGCCTCGCCCCAGGCCCGCCTCGCCATACCGATGACGTCGCTCGGCGACGGAGTCAGCCCGGCGGCTCCCCGTCGCCCGGTCCGTACGAGAAGTACGGCCAACCGTCGCGCCACTCCACCTGGCGGATCTGCATGCGGATGGTCCCGCCGGCCGACGCGTCGTAGTAGTGGTGGACGGCGTAGAGCCGGCCGTCGTCGTCGAGCACGTCGAGCGCGCCAGGACCGATCTGGTCCCCGCGGCGATCCAGCAGGATCGTTCCGCCGCCCTCGGTCATAGGCACGCCCTCGGCGTCGGCGAACGGTCCGGTCGGGCTCGTCGACCGTCCGACGACGACCTTGTAGGTGCTGTCCACCCCGCGGCAGCAGTAGTCCCACGACGCCGCGAGGTACCAGTAGCGGCCGTGCTGGAAGACCTGCGCGTTC
>DASXRB010000016.1:0-7043 GCA_036506875.1 Kribbellaceae bacterium
AGGTCCTCGAGCTGTGGCGACCGCCGGCCGGTCTCAGCACTGTCCACCGGCTCCCCACCAGGTCGTGCGCCCTTCGGCAGGCTCGCACCGGCCGGCACCGCACCGAAGTGCAGCGCGTCGACCGCACCGGCGGCGCGCTCCGGCCGGACAAGACTCAACGGTTCACCCACCAGGCCGGCCGCGGACAGCCGCACCCGCGCGACGACCAGGGCGCCGGCCGGCAGGTCGCCGTGCATCGCCTCGACGCGTTCGATCGCATGGGCGTTCTCGGCCGTGTACGGCAACCGCAGTTCCAGGGCCGCACCGTCGCCGTCGAGCAGGGTCCAGTGCAGCGTCTGCCCGACCGGGTCGAAGTGCGGCGGCGCTGCCCCCTCCGGGCGCAGCACCGCCCAGTCCCGCAGCGGGTCCGGCTGGTCCAGCAGGCTCAGCGGTGGCCGGCGTTCCAGGTCGGCCCACGCCGTCACCACCGGCAGCGCGGCGCGGAGCTCGTCGCCGTCCACCGGTACGACGGTGGCCCGGGTGCTCTCCACGCCCGACAAGCGGCCCGCGGCACTCAGCTGCGCGTCGGCGAGCCGCAGCCGCGCACCGGTCGCCGCCGCCGGTGCGCTCAGCCCCGTCCACGGAGCCGGGGCGTGGTAGCGCGCTCGCGGGTCGAAGTCGCGCAGCGTGTCCGGCCGGGCGTCGGTCCAGAACAGGAACCTGTGCTCCTCGGGCCACCAGAACAGCGACGTCAGACCCCGGTAGCCCGATGCCGCCCGCCACGGCAGGGCACCGAGCCCGATCACCTCCAGTCGCCGCACGGCGTCGTACCGGTTGCGCGCCCGGCCCACCAGTCGCGGCAGGTCGCCGGCGGACTCCAGCGCGCGGACCAGCGCGTAGGCGATCGCGGCCTCCTCGAGCAGCCGGTGCTCGTCGGCGCGTGCCGACCGCTCCAGCTGCAGCTCGACGTGGTCGGCCAGCCGGCGCAGCAGCAGGGCGAGACGGTGGTACTCAGCGCCCTGAGCCGAGACAGCGAGCGTCTCGTAGCGCTGCTGCATCGACGGCGAGAGGTGCGCGACCCCGAGCCGCACCGTGTCGGTCAGCAGCTGCGCGACGGCCGCACGCAGCCGGCGCCGGCTCTCCGCGGACTCGGCCGCCCCGGGCGACGTCCGCGCCTTCGGCGCCTCGACCGGTGCGAGCTCGGCGCCGTTCGCGCGCTGGTAGGCCAGCACGACGGCGGCCTGGTACTTCTCCACCGCCGGGAGCTTGCCGTCGGGCACCAGGCCGGCGGCCCCGCCGCCCATGAACCGGAACGTCACCCGCGGGCTCGACAGCGTGACGACGACCTGGCGACCGGTCTCGATCCGCGCACCGGCCTCCGGGTCGAGGTCCTCGACGTACTGCCTGGCCCACCGGAAGCCCGCGCGGCCGGCGTGCGCGACGAGGGCGGCGGTATCGAGGGCCATCAGCTCGGCGTGCAGCGCACCGGCGGTGTCGGGCGCCGGCGCACTGTCCGCGGACGACGCCGCCGCGAGCCAGAGCCCGGCGGTGATGATGTGCTGGCAGGCGCTGCCGCTCGGGCAGCTGCAGGAGGCACCGGCCGGTCCGGTCTGGTCGAACGTGACCACCCACGAGCCGGTCCGGACCCGCAGCCCGTCCGCCTCCTCCGCGATGATCTCCGGCTCGGCGGCGGCCAGGTCCTTGGTTGCCCGGCGCAACAGTCCCCGGTTGGCCAGCGCGATCCAGGCCTCGTCGTCGAAGCGGGACAGCTGGGCGGCCAACGTCGTACGAAGGCTCATGACGTCACCGCCACCAGCCACCCGGCCAGCTGCGACGGGGTGAGCGCCGCGATCTCCATGCCGGTGTCCGCGAGGCGCTGCGCCGTCTGCCGGTCGTAGAAGGGATTGGCTTCACCGTCGAGCGCGGCCAGCCCGAGCAGCGTCACCCGGGCCTCGGCGAGCGACCGCACCGCCCGCACCAGCTCGCCCGGCGGTCCGCCCTCGCAGAAGTCGGTGACGAGGACGAGCACGGTCCGGTCCGGGTTCTCGACCAGCTGGGCGCAGTAGCGCACCGCCCGGGCGATGTCGGTGCCGCCGCCGAGCTGGACCCGCATCAACACCTCGACCGGGTCGTCGACCGCGTCCGAGAGGTCGACGACGCTGGTGTCGAACACCACCAGCCGGACCCGGAACGCGGGCAGCCCGGCGAGGATGCCGGCCATCACGGCGCTGTGGATCACCGACCCGGCCATGCTGCCGCTCTGGTCGACGCACACGATCACGTCCCACGGCAGCCGCCGGGTGTTGCGCTCGAAGAACAGCACCCGCTCGAGCACCAGGCGCCGGCCTTCGGGGTCGTAGTTCTTCAGGTTGCGGCGGATGGTGCCGCGCGGGTCGAAGTTCGCCGCGATCCGGACCGGCGAGTGGCGGTGCTGGTTGAGCCGGCCCGCCATCGCGCGTCGTACGTCGAGCTCCAGCCGGCGGCGCAGCTCGTCGACGACCCGCTCGATGATCCGCCGGGCGACGGCGAGCACCTCGTCACCCATGTGGCCCTTGAGCGCCAGCAGGGTCTTGAGGAGCTGTTCGTTCGGTTCGAGCCGTTCCAGCGTCTCGGGGTCGGTGACGAGCTCGGTCAGGCCGTACCGGTCGATCGCGTGCTTCTCGACGACCTCGGCGGTCTCGCGCGGGAACAGCTCGCGGACCTCGGCGAGCCAGCCGACCAGGGTCGGCACGGATTCGTCGAGCGACCCCGGACCGAGCTCGGGGCGGATGCCGCGGCCCTCGTACTCGCGTCCGTACAGGTAGTCGAGGGCGGCCTCCATCCGCGCCTGCCCCTCCCCGGCGCCCTCGCCGCCGAGGCTCTTGGCCGCGTACCGGCCGAGCACCAGCCGCCAGCGCTCCACGTCGGTCATGACCCGCTCCACGCGGCCAGGCCGTCGCGGGCGAGCAGACCGGCGACCTGGCGCGAGACGCCGAGGTGGCGCCGCACCTCGGCCTCGCCGACCGCGTGCTCGGTCAGCGGCCCGAGACCGGACAGCCCGTGCAGCGCCGCCACCGACCGCGCCACCCGGTCGGTCTCGGCCGGCGTCAGGTCGGCGAACGCCAGCCGCAGCTCCGGCAGGTGCCGGACGAACGTCTCTGAGTCCCACTCGGACAGCCGGCGGTCGAGGTCGGCGAGCAGCTCGTGCTCCTGCCAGGCCGCCTCGCGCGCGGTCATCAGCAGGCCGGACAGGAACCCGACGCCGTCGGCCGGGGCGACCCCGCCCGCCAGGTGCCCGGACACGTGGGCGGCCAGCGAGGCGGACCCGAGCCGGCCCGCCGAGTACGCCAGGCCGGTCCCGGCACCGCGCAGGAACGGCGCCTCGTGACCGGTCCTGACGCGGTCGACGAGCTGCCAGTAGAGCTCGGCGTCCAGGTCGGCACCCGCCTGGCTGACGAGCAGCTCGCGGACCTGGACCAGCGCCTCGGCCAGCTTGCGTGCCTCGCGCGTGCCGCCGGGGAGGTCGCGGCCGAGGTAGATGACCCGCTCGTACGTCGTGCGCAGCAGCCCCGGCAGCTCGTCGAGGTGGCGCGCCTCCAGCGGCTCGCGCGACTCCCACAGCAGCGCCAGCTGGGTCAGCGCCGCGGCGATGCCGGCGAACGACGCGTCGGCCGCGATGCTGCCCCGCACCAGCTCCAGCGCGACCGGGACGTGGCGGTGCAGGCCGAGCACGCAGGCCTGCGACAGCAGCCCGACCGCGGCCGCGGCGCTGGCGCGGTCGCCGGACTCGCGATGCCTGGCCAGGAGAGCATCGAACTTCGCGGTGACGGCCGCCGGGACCGTCGAGCCGAGCACGGATGCCTCGACCAGGGACCCCTCGGTGACCGGCGACCAGCGGTACTCCCAGCGCTCCTGCAGCCTGCCGAGCCCGGTGCCGTGCACGAAGTCGGGCCCCGCGACGCGGTTCGCGAACGGCACCGCCAGCAGGACGAGACCGTGCAGCAGCCGGCTGGTCTCGCGGTGCGCGGCGCGGCGGTAGATGTCGAGGCTCGCGGTCTGCGGCTCCGGGGCGTCGATCCGCAACCGCTGGCCGCGCAGCCGGTCGAGCGCGTCGCGGACCAGCGGCGGCGTGCCCGCGCCCGGGGGCACGGTGCCGATCGCGTCGCCGGTGAGGGTACGGCGGGCGGCGGCCCGCACCTGCACGCCGTCGACGTCGACGTCGCCCTTGACGAAGCAGCTCCGCACGGCGTCGAGCAGGTCGCTGCGCAGGGGCGCCGGCCGTCCGCGCAGTGCCGCCAGCTCGAGCGCCTGGCCGAACGCGGCCGACACCGACGGCACCGCGACCGGCATCCGGTGCCGTACCCGCAGGTCGCGGGTGATGTCGAGCAGCGCGGTCAGCGTCGCGGCCACCCGGGGCTGCTGCTCGGCGCCGGCCGCGGTCAGGTGCTCCCACAGCAGCTGGTGCCATGCGGGTGAGGTCATCCCGGACGCGTAGCCGTTGAGCCGCTCCAGCCGCTCGAACGTGTAGCGGATCAGCGCGGAGTCAGCCGTCACGGTCCCGGTCGCGATCTCCGGCCGCGGCGGCGGGTCGGCGAGCAGCGCCGGCAGGGCGACCGCGTGGAACCCGCCGAGGACGACCAGCACGGGTCCGTCGTTCCCGGCCCGGCCGCGGACGGCCTCGCCGATGTGCCAGGCCATCTCGGCCTCGCGGGCCGTCGTACCGTCGGCGGCCAGCTCCGCGGCGGTGCGGTCGTGCCGGGCCAGCAGGCAGTACGTCGCCACCCGCGCCAGGTGCTCGGTGAGGTCCGTCGTACCGGCGCCGGACTCGAACAGCAGCTCCCACAGGTCCTCGTCGTCGCGGCAGCCGAGCCGGCGCGCGAGCAGCCGCAGGCTCTCGCTGTGCCGGTAGTGCCGCTCGTCGAGCAGCGACACCTCCTCCTCGGTCTGCTCGTGCGCCTCCTCGACGGCACGCTGCTCGGCGAAGTCCAGGTCGATGAACCGGGCGGGGATCCCGCGAGCGGCCGCGTCCCGCAGCGCCACCAGCTCGGGCGAGTAGTCGCAGAACGGGTAGTACCCGGCCCAGCGTTCCTCCGACGCCTTCGTCTTCCACACCGCGTAGCTGTAGACCGCGAGCGGCATCCGCGCCTCGTCGCGCGTCAACAGCGGGATCAGCGGCGTGAAGCCGCGCGGCCCTTCGACGAGTACGACGCTGGGCCGCCGCTGCTCGATCGCCCGGCGGACCTGCAGCGCGCACGCCGGGCTGTGGTGCCGGACCGGCAGCACGACGAGCTCGTCGCTCACCAGCTGAGCGGCGAGCGCACGTGCCTGCGCGGTAGTGACCATCAGCGGTCGAGCTCGCGGCGGGCGTCGAGCACCCGGCGCCACTGCTTGTCCCGCTTGGACCGCTGCTTGACCACCACGTCGAAGTACTGCCGCAGCTTGCCGCCGTCGTCGGGGTTGTCCTTCAGCACGGTGCCGATCAGCTGCCGGGCGATGTGGTCTCCGCCGACGTCACCGTCCCCGAAGTAGTGCGCGTCCAGGGTCGCCGCGTAGCCCACCGCGACGGCCTCCGCCGAGGACATCACCGCGCTGGTCTTCTCCACCACGGCACCTTCGGCCGTCACGCCGTCGCGCAGGTCGTGGAACGCGGTGACCAGCAGATCGACCACGTCGTCGCCCATCCGGGTGTCGACACCCGACCGCAGCAGCAGGGCCGCGGTCTGCTCCTTGATCAGCCGGGCCTCCAGCCGGCGGTCCGAGATCGGCCGCACCGTCTCGAAGTTGAAGCGCCGCTTGAGCGCGCTCGACATCTCGTGCACGCCACGGTCGCGCAGGTTCGCGGTGGCCAGCACGTTGAAACCACGGCTGGCGAACAGCGTGGAGTCGGCGCCGTCGAGCTCCGGCACGTGCAGCACCTTGTCCGACAGCAGCCCGATCAGCACGTCCTGGATCTCCGGCTGGACCCGGGTGACCTCCTCGAACCGGCACACCTTGCCGTGCTCCAGCGCGGTGTACATCGGCCCCCTCACCAGCGCTCGCAGTGTCGGGCCCTCGGCGAGCAGCAGCGCGTAGTTCCACGAGTAGGTGATCTGGTCCTCGGTGGTGCCCGAGGTGCCCTGGATGGTGCACGTCGAGTCGCCGCCGATCGCGGCCGCGAGCAGCTCCGAGAGCATGGACTTCGCGGTGCCCGGCTCGCCGACGAGCAGCAGCCCGCGGTTGCTCATCAACGTGACGATGCAGCGGTCGATGAGCGCGTCGTCGCCGTAGAACTTCTGCCGCACGTCCAGCTTCTCGTCGCCCAGGACGAAGCCGCGCACCGCCCGCGGCGACAGCGTCCAGCCGTCCGGTCTCGGGTGGTCGTCGGCGTCCGCGAGCCGGGCGAGCTCGTCGGCGAACACCTGCTCGGCCGGTGCGCGCAGCACGGTGGTGGCATCCATCAGTAGCCGACCTCCTTCTCCCACTCGGGGTCGAACCCGGTGCCGTCACCGGCCATCAACCGCATGTCGTCGTACGCCTCGGACAGCAGCACGGCGGGCACGTCGCCGAGCCGCAGGACGGCGCCGCCGCTCGGCAGGTCCTTGCGGAACTTCAGCGCGACGAGCGCGACCGTCCGGTTCTCCTCCGGGAGTGCGTTGCCCGAGAACTCCACCATGGCGGTCATCCCGAGCGTCGGGAACCGCTTCTCGTACTCATGGAACCAGCCTCCGTCCCCGGTCGCGCCGCGGGTGTAGCCGAGCTTGCCGGCGCGCCCGCGCAGCGCGAACGCCTCCAGCAGGTGACCCCGGAACTCCGTCAGCTCCTTGGCGCCGGCCCGGTCCGCGGGCAACGTGTAGGTGCCCTTGCCGAACTGCTGGAACAACGGCGCCACCTCGTAGTCGTCGAAGTGCTGCTGCCATGCCGCGACCGTCGCCGGGTCCAGCAGGCTGTCGTGCGCGATCGCCACGACCGCGTCCGGCGCGAACGTCACCTCGTTGTCATCGGCATCGGTCAGCGTGCCGTCGTCCAGCGGCCGGAACACCGTGGCGGTGTCGCCGCTGGTGGCCACCCAGGCGAGTCGCAGCGTCAGGTGTCGCATCAGCGGGTGG
>DASXRB010000017.1:0-3470 GCA_036506875.1 Kribbellaceae bacterium
TCGACGTACGCCGCCCGGGACGCGCCCAGGGACAGCGCGTAGGTTACGGGCGGCAGCTTCGCGACGTTCACGACCCGCGTCAGCGGGCCGCTCGCCGAGGTGCCCTGGTCGATCGCGGCCTGGTCGCCGTACCGGCCGAAATAGAACGCGGAACCGTCACCCGCCAGACCCGTCGTCGCGGGCAGCACGCTCACCGCACCGCCGGCGGCCGGCACGGTCCCGGCCACGCAGGTCGTGAGCTCGCGGTAGTCGGGGCAGCCGTAGAACGCGGTTGCGCCGGCGGTCGCCGCGGTGCGCCTGATGACATAGTTCGTCGGCACAGCCTGCACGACGCCGCCCGACGTGCTCACCCGCTTCAGCGAGTTGTGCGGGTAGACCCCCGACCCGGCCCAGGTGACCGCGTTGCCGCTGACGCTCACCGCTTCGAACAGCTCGACCTGTGACGCGAGCGTCTTGATCGACGACGGCGCGGCGAACGCGACGTACTTCAGGCTGTCGGGGCGGCTCGAGCTCCAGGTCCGCACCGCGAAGCCGGTCGCGTCGGCGGCGAGCAGCTCGGCGTTGCCGATCGTCGTCACCGTCTTCGTGGTGCATCCGCTCGCCGTCGCGGTGACCTTCTTGTAGACCATGTTCGGAAACTGCGGATCGCCGTAGAGCCAGCCGGTCGGCAGGAACACGATCTCGGTGCCCTGGGCGGCGACGCAGCTGTGCGTGGTGGTGTCGCCGATCGTCCGGTAGGTGATCCGGCCGTTGCCGCCGATGTCGGTGAACAGCATCGAGCCGCTGAGGTGGCTGAACGCGGTCGACACCCGGAACGCGGTGCCGCCGGCAGGCTTGACGTACGTCGGTGAGGCGCCGCCCTCGTCGGGATGCGCGGTTCGGTACAGAACGCCCGCCGTGGACGCGTCGAGGACGCGCACCATCGGACGTTCGGTCAGGCCGGCGTACAGCGGCTTGGTGCCGGCCGAGTCGGCGTTCGCGGCCGGCGCGGTCGGTGCGGCCGACGCCGTCACCAGCGCCGCCACGGCCGGCAGCCCCACAGCCCTACGCCTGCGCAGCCAGATGCTCATCAGAGCCCTCCCCAGTGAGTCTTCGCGGTCTCACCAGGCACGATGCGGGCGGCGGTGAAATGGTTACCGGCCGCAGGGTAGAAAGGGCGTCATGGTCGAGCTGAAGACACCGGGCGAGATTGCCGCGATGCGCGAGGCGGGCAAGGTGGTCGCGCGGGTGCTGGCGACGGTCCGCGAGCACGCCGCCGTCCGTACGACGCTGCTCGACCTGGACGCGCTGGCGCGCGACGTGCTGCGCGAGACCGGCGCGGTGTCGGCGTTCGACGGCTACCACCCGCGGTTCGCACCGACGCCGTTCGTGGGCGTTATCTGCACGTCGGTGAACGACGCGGTGCTGCACGGCCTGCCGGACAAGACGACGCTTGCCGACGGCGACCTGCTGAACGTCGACTGCGGTGTCACCGTGGACGGCTGGGCGGCCGACGCGGCTACCAGCTTCGTGGTCGGCGAGCCGCGGGACGGGGACCTGGAGCTGATCGCCGCCACCGAGGAGGCGCTCGCGGCCGGGATCGCGGCGGCCAGGCCGGGCAACCGGCTCGGCGACATCGGCCGGGCCATCGCGATGGTCGGCGACCGGGCCGGGCTCGGCACCAACCTGGACTTCGGCGGCCACGGCATCGGCCGCACCATGCACGAGGACCCGCACGTCCCGAACGGCGGCCGCCCCGGCCGCGGACTCCCCTTGCAGCCCGGCCTGGTGATCGCGATCGAGCCGTGGTTCTGGCACGGCACGACCTCGGCGTACAAGATCGACAAGGACGGCTGGACGCTGCGCTCCAGCGACGGCAGCCGCGGCGCCCACGCCGAGCACACCGTCGCGATCACCGCCGACGGCCCGGTCGTCCTGACCGTTCCCTAGAACAACGACGGCTGCTCGAACACCGGCACCCCGGTACGACGTGGCTCCCGCTGCGGGACACGCGTCCTGGCCGGGCGGTCGAACCCGTACTTCACCAGCAGCGGCCGGACCCGCGCCTCGAACGCCCGCCGGTAGCTGCCCGGCACGTACGCGCCGCCGCCGTACAGCCCGTCGTACCGCTTCACCAGCGCCGGGTGCTCCCGTGCCAGCCACTGCATGAACCACTCCTTCGTCCCCGGTCTCAGGTGCAGGATCACCAGCGCGGCGCTGGTCGCGCCGGCCTCGGCCAGCTCGGCGAGCAGCCGGTCCAGGTGCTCGTCGGAGTCGGTCAGCCAGGGCAGCACCGGCGCCACCATCACGCCGCACCGCAGCCCCGCCTCCCGCACGGCGCGCACCAGCTCCAGGCGTCCGCGGGTCGCCGGCGCGCCCGGTTCGAGCGAGTGCTGCAGCCGCTCGTCCACCAGGTCCACCGTCACCGCCACGCCGACGCCGACACGTTGCGCCGCCTCGGTGAGCAGCCCCAGGTCACGCCGCAGCAGCGTCCCTTTGGTCAGGATCGAGAACGGCGTCCCGGAGTCCGCGAGGGCGCCGATGATCCCCGGCATCAGCCGGTACCGCCCCTCGGCCCGCTGGTACGGATCCGTATTGGTGCCCAGAGCAACGGTCTCGTGCGTCCACGACGGCCGCGCCAGCTCCCGCCGCAGGACCTCGACCACATTCGTCTTCACCACGATCTGCCGGTCGAAGTCCTCCCCGACGTTCAGATCGAGATAGGTGTGCGTCGGCCGGGCGAAGCAGTTGTGGGAGACCACTCCGTTCGCGATGAAGTCGCCGGTGCCCGTAGTGATGTCGTACATCGGCAGCTCGATCCCGACGTCCGCAACAGACACGACCGTCAGTGCCGCATCGGACGTGATCGCCAGACCCGCCATCGACCGCTTCCGGGTGATCGCCGGGTCGACGCAGTGGAAGAACCGCTGTTGCTGGACGACTCCACCGAGAAGGCGCACGCACCGGATCCCGTTCGCAAGGCCAGGGTCCTCGATCCGGAAGGAGAAGCCGAGACGCGCCATAGAGCGGCATGTGTGATCGACCATCTCGGCATCCGTGTTCGAGATGCGCAACGTTCCTGAGCAACTGCCTTCAGCGTCGAAGATGCCCGCCAGGAAGCCTTTGCACCATTCCTCAGTCGGTGCCGCCGGCCAGCGGATCAGCTCGCGGATGAACTCCACGTGAGCCCGGGCATACGTGCGGATCGCCTGGAGCTCGCGATGGCGCACGTTGCCGGAGGCGAACTCGAAGCGGCGGGTCGCGATGCCCAGATCAGCGAGGTACCGGCGGGTGCGATCGAGAGCCTCGGCGTCGGTCAGGGCGAGTCCGAACTGATGCACGTCGCCATGAGCACGCCCGGCGCGCTCGTAAGAGTACGACTGCAGCAAGCCGTCCCCGCGAATCATCCCGGTGAGGTAGCCGCTTCGGTAGTCGGCATCGTGCTTGGGCGCGGACGGAAGCCGACCGATGCCCATGAGCTTGTTGTTCGT
>DASXRB010000018.1:0-2107 GCA_036506875.1 Kribbellaceae bacterium
GCAGGCCGGCAGCCCCTCGACGCCGGCGACCTGGCCGAGGAACGCCCGGGCCTGGAAGGCGAACAGGTCGTTCTGGCCGTGGCCGACACCGGGGAAGTCCATCGGCAGTCCGCCGGTGATGTACGGGTGGTCAGGACCCACGAGGACCTGGCGGAACCCGTGGGTGGCGTGCGGTGCGCTGGTGTCGACGAAACCGAACTCCGACGCCCGGGCGAGGTCGAACGTCGCGGCGCCGGTCTCGCCGAAGATCTGGAAGCCGAGCCCGTTCGGGTGCCCGAAGGCCGTCCGGGACGCCGAGAGCGTGGCCGTCGCGCCCGAGGCGAACCGCACGGTGAAGCTGACCAGGTCCTCGTTCTCGACCGGTTCGGTCTCCTCGCTCACCGCGGCGAGGGCATGGCCGACGACCGATCCGACCGGGAGGTGCCGCTCGGAGATGTACGTCGCGAGCACCGCACCGCCGACGGATTCGATGGGCCCGCAGAGGAACTCCGCGAGGTCCACCAGGTGCGCGCCGATGTCGGCGAGCGCACCGGATCCGGGCCCGCCCTTGTAGCGCCAGCTCATCGGGGCCATCGGGTCGCAGCCGTAGTCGCACCAGTAGTGGCCGTCCAGGTGCAGCGGCCGCCCGATCGCGCCGGACTCGAGCTGCTCGCGGACCGCGTTGATCGCCGGCGAGCGGCGGAAAGTGAAGCCGGTCGCGGTCACCCGGTCCGACGCACGGGCGGCGGCGACCATCGCCTCGGCGTCCTCGACGCTCGGAGCCAGCGGCTTCTCACACAGCACGTGCTTTCCCGCGGCGAGCAGTCCTTCGACGATCTCGCGGTGCAGGGAGTTGGCGACGACGACGCTGACGACGTCGATGTCAGGTGCCTCGGCGATGGCCTGCCAGCTCGACTCGGCGCGCTGGTAGCCGAACCGGTCGGCGGTCTCCTTCCCGACCGCGGCGTTGACGTCACCGACGGCGACGAACCGCACCTCCGGCAGGCCGACTCCGTGGATGGCCGTCGCGGCCCGGTATCCGGCGAGGTGTGCCCGGCCGGCCATCCCGGCGCCGATCACTGCCACCCCGATGGACGAAGACGTCATGGTTGCTCCTCAGCTGTGTTGCCGGACCTCGTCGGTCCCCCGGCGCTCCGGAACGCCTGCGCTGGCGTCATTTCAAGCGCTTGAATTGACCAGTACTATCCTTCCGTGAGGAATCCGTGTCAAGGGCTCGATACCGAACTCAGCGGGAGAATCCGTGGCCACTCGCGACCGACGCTCTGATGCCCCCGGGAGCGCGACCAAGCGGCCCCGCCTGGAGGACGTCGCGGCCGCGATCGGGATGTCGCCGTCGTCGGTCTCGCTGGCCCTCAGCGAGCGGCCGGGGCCGAGCGAGGAGACCCGGCGGCGGGTGCGCGAGGCCGCCGAACGGCTCGGCTACCGTCCGGACCGGACCGCCAGCCTGCTCGCCCGCCGGCGTACCCGGCTGCTGGGCGTCATGCTCGACATCCGGAGCCCCTTCCACGCCGAGCTGGTCGAGGACCTGCACCTCGCCAGCGACGGCCGCGGCTACGACCTGGTGCTCAGCACGGTGACCCGGAACCGGGACGAGAGCCGGGCGATCGACGCACTCCTCGACTTCCGCTGCGAGGCACTGATCCTGCTCGGCCCGAACTCCTCGAGCACGCGGCTGAGCACGCTCGCCGAGCAACTGCCCGTCGTCGCCATCGGCATGCAGTCCGCGGCGGCCGGGATCGAGGTCGTCCGGGCAGCGGACGACCTGGGGGTCGCGCAGGCCGTCGCCCACCTGGTCGAGCTCGGTCACCGCGAGATCGCCTTCGTCGACGGCGGCAAGGGCCCGGTCAACGCACTGCGGCGCCGCGGCTACCGTACGGCGATGCGGCGCTACGGCCTCACCGGGACGCAGCGCGTCATCCCGGGCGCCCGCGACGAGCGGGGCGGCGCGGACGCCGCCCGCCGGCTGCTGGACTCGCCGTCGCTACCGACAGCCGTGATCGCCTTCAACGACCAGTGCGCCGTCGGGCTGCAGGACGCGTTCACCCGCGCCGGCATCGACGTACCGGGGCAGGTCTCCATCGTCGGGTACGACAACAGCATGCTGGCG
>DASXRB010000019.1:0-3947 GCA_036506875.1 Kribbellaceae bacterium
AGCCGGTGCATCGGGTGCGGCCGGGCCAGGTCCGCGAAGATCTCCTCGCCGACCTCGCGCTGCCCGGCGGTCAGCGCGAACGGCAGCCGCGCGTCGAACGCCTCCAGCAACCCGCCGGCCACCCGCTCCCGGGGCTTGGCCGGCAGCGCGTCCGCGACCGCCCGGCGCTGCGCCAGGATCGTCTGCAGGACCAGCGCCTCCTCGAACTTCAGCCGGCGCCGCGCCGCCTGCCAGTCCGCCGGCCCGTCCGGCCGGTGCACCTTCCGCAGCGCCTCGGCCAGGTCCATGAACCCGTGCCGGTCCCGTACGACGTCCGGGATCGGGTCGTCCAGGTCGCCGAGGGTGTCCAGGACCACGCCGACCGCCTTCTCGATCTTCTTGGTGTCGAGCTTCGCGCTGGCCGGGTACAGCGGGCGGTACGGGCGGGCCCGCTCGGCGATCTCGTCCGGGGTCAGGTTCGGCTCGTCGAGCACCTCCGAGCCGGCGTTCTTCAGCTGCAGCGCGCCGTTGAACAGCGCGACCTCACCCCAGAACAGCGCCTCGGTGCCGACCGTCAGCCGCGCGGCCAGCCAGGCCTGGTTGAAGAACGGGACGTCCAGGGTGCGCCGCCCGTCGGTGATGACGACCTTGGTGAGCGTCTTGCGCTTCTTGTACTTCGGCCACTCCTCGGGCGGGATGTCGGGTCCGCGCACACCCACCTGCCGCAGCTTCACGCTCGTGACCCGGCCCGCCACCGTCGCCAGCTCCCCCGGCACCAGCTCGGCGAACGAGCTCAGCTCGCCGCGCTTGAGGTAGCGGCGCGGGTAGTAGCGCACCAGGTCTCCGGTCGTCTCCAGCCCGAACACCTCGCCGAGCTTCTTCGCGGTCGCGCCGCCGACGACGTTCTGCAGCCGCTGGCCGAGGTCGTTGCCGCGAGCCACTACTCGACCCCGATCAGCAGCGGGTACCGGTCCTGGCCTCCGTCGTACACGCAGACGTCCACGTCGGGCCGCCGGCGCCGGACGTGCCGGACGACGGTGTCGGTGAGCAGCGGGGAGCAGTCCCGGCCGCGCACCACGGTCATCAGCTCGCCACCGCCGGCCAGCAGCCGTTCGACGACTCCGATCGCGGCCTCCTGCAGGTCCTGCGTGATCAGTGCGAAGTCGCCGTCCACGACGCCGAGCGCGTCGCCGGTGCGGCACGGCCCGGCCATCGTCCAGGCGTCCCGGACCGCGATCGTGACCGCGCCGTGCCGGGTCTGCCCGGCGGCGGCGGACTGGTGGACGACGTCGTCGTCGAAGCTGTGGTTCGGGTCGTGCACCGCGATCGCGGCCAGGCCCTGGACCTGCGCCCGGGTCGGGATCACCGCGATCCGCACCCCGGTCTGCCGGGCGGCGGTGGCCGCGGCCTCGGCGACCAGGATCGAGTCCGGGTCGTTCGGCAGCAGCACCACCTCGGCGGCACCGGAGTCCTCGATCGCTTCCAGCAGCTCGCCGGTCGAGCAGCGCCGGCCGGGCCCGCCGGTGATGACCTTCGCGCCCGCGTCGCGGAACAGCTGTGCCAGGCCCGGACCGGCCGCGACCGCGATCACCGCGCGGCCGGCGGGCCGCTCGCGGGGCGTGACGTCGGCGAAGTGCGTGACCCGGATCCGGTACGGCCGGCCGACCGCGATCCCGGCCTCGACCGCGGCGCCGACGTCGTCGGTGTGCACGTGCACGTTCCACAGCTCGTCGCCGCCGACCACGACGACGGAGTCGCCGAGGCGGTCGAGGGTGTCCCGGAACCCGCCGACCAGGTCGTCCGGTGCGTCCAGCAGGTACATCACCTCGTACGCCGGCCCGTCCGGGCCGAGATCCTGGCCGGGGAACTGCACCGGCTCATGCGGCGGCAACCGCGCCGGCAGCGGCGTACTGCGTGGCTCCAGGTGTGTCAGGTCGGTGTCCATCGCCTCCAGGAGCACCACCAGGCCGGCGCCGCCCGCGTCGACCACGCCCGCCTGACGCAGCACGTCGAGCTGCTCGGTGGTGCGCTCCAGAGCGACCCTGGCCCCGGCGGCCGCCGCCGCCCACACCTCGGTCAGCTTTCCGCCCTCGGCCGCCGCCCGCTCGGCCGCCACCGCCGCCTCGCGCGCGACGGTCAGGATCGTGCCCTCGACCGGCTTCGCGACCGCGCCGTACGCCGCGTCGGCGGCCGCGGTCAGCGCCTCCGCCAGGTCCTTCGCGCCCGGGGCGCCGGACTCGGCCAGCCGGGCGCCCGCGGCGCGGACCAGCTGCGAGGTGATCACCCCGGAGTTCCCCCGGGCGCCGAGCAGCGCGCCGCGACTGAACGCGGCCACGGTCTCGGCGAAGCTCGCGTCGTCCTCGGGGAGCGCCCCGCAGGCCGCCTCCCAGGTGAGGTACATGTTCGTGCCGGTGTCGCCGTCGGGGATCGGGTAGACGTTCAGGTCGTCGATCTCGGCCCGCGCGGCACCGAGCGCGTGCAGGGCGGACCGCGCCCACCGGCGCAACACTCCGATGCTCAGGGTCTGCTCGGCCACCACCCACGGAAGGTTACTCACCCCGCGGCCAGGGCACCGGATTGGCGTCCCGCGGGTGCCATCGGATAACCTTGTCCGGTTGCCCGCTCAGCCGTGGCGACACCTGACCTGACTATTCGAGTGAACCATCCTGAGGAGTTCCGGTGGCTGCCGTTTGTGACGTCTGCGACAAGCGCCCCGAGTTCGGACACAACGTGTCGCACTCGCACCGTCGTACCAAGCGGCGCTTCAACCCGAACATCCAGCGCGTCCGGGTGATGATCGGCAAGACGCCGAAGCGCCTGAACGTCTGCACCTCCTGCCTGAAGGCGGGCAAGGTCACCCGCTGACCGGACGTTCGTCGTACGAGGACCCGCGGCCCCGCTGGGGCAGCGGGTCCTTTGTCGTCGTGCGCTCCTCCGGGCCCCGGGCACAATGGCCGGGTGCCCGTGACCAGTGGTGAGATTCGTGCCGTCCTGTTCGACGCCGACGGGGTGCTGCAGGGCGCCCGGCCGGGCTGGAAGGAACGGCTGACCGGCCTGGTCCCGCCGGAGCGCGGCGCGGAGTTCCTCGACGAGGTCTTCGCCGCCGAGCTGCCGCCGCTGCACGGCGAGGGCAGCTTCCCCGACGAGCTCGCCAAGGTCCTCACCCGGTGGAACCTGACGGTCGGCGTCCACGACGTCCTGACGGTCTGGAACGACATCGAGGTGTACGACGACGCGCTCGACGTCGTCCGCGAGGTACGCGCCGCCGGTACCACGGTCTGCCTGGCCACGAACCAGCAGGCGTACCGCGCGTCGTACATGCGCGCCAACCTCGGCTACGACACGCTCTTCGACGCCGAGTTCTACTCCTGCGACCTCCGCCTGGCCAAGCCCGACCCCGCCTACTTCCGCGCGGTCCTGCGAAGCATCGGCGTGCCCGGTGAGGCCGCGCTGTTCATCGACGACAGCGGGCTGAACGTCGAGGGCGCCCGCACCGCCGGCCTGCGCGCCGAGCACTTCCCACCCGCCTCCGGCCCCGCCGCCCTCCGCGCCGTCCTCAGCCAGTACGACGTCCCGCTGACCTGACCCCTGCCCCGCGGGGCCGTGCTCCTCCCCGGCACGCCCCGGGGTTCCGTGCAGGGCACCCCGGGGCGTCCGGCACCCGGAAATCGCCGAGCGCGACGCCCCGGGGTTCCGCGCAGGGCACCGCGGCCGGGGTGGTGCGTCAGGAAGGGGCGCGGCGGAACCGCCAGGCGTGGTCGACCGGGCCGATCCCGGTGCCGAGCGCGAACCCGGCGTTCACCGCGCCGGTGACGTACTCCTTCGCGGCGCCGACCGCGGACGGCACGTCGTGCCCCCTCGCGAGGTACGACGCGATCGCGCTGGCCAGGGTGCACCCGGTGCCGTGGGTGTGCCGGTTGTCCGCCCGCGCGGCGCGGAACTCCTGCCGGCTGCCGCCCGAACCGTGC
>DASXRB010000020.1:0-1572 GCA_036506875.1 Kribbellaceae bacterium
ACATCCTGACCCGGGTCCGCCGTGAACGGCGAGCGCCGGCTTGCCTTCCGGGTTGCCGCACACCTCCCAGTACACGAGGTTGCCCTCGCCGACGTCGAGCATTCCCGTCTCATGCGGCTCGATCGGGGGGTATAAATCGTCCACGGTTGAGAGCTCCAAGAAGTAGGAAACGGTGCCACAATCGCACGTCCTTGCGCGCTGAGCGACCCGGTTGTCGTCGAGCACGCTGTTCCGTACAGCAGCAGTTCCGCGACACCACCCGGACATCCTCTATTCGGCAAATGAGTCCGTTGCGGCCGTCGAGATCGCACCTCTGCGCTCCCTGGCCGGTGTCGGTTTCCATTCGGTGGCCGCGCGGACGGCAATGCGGCGAGTAGCGACCGTAGCGCTTGTGCTTGCGCTGCTGCGATCGCTTGCCCCGCGACGGTGGCCGGACCTATGAGGAAACCCGTTCACAGCTGCGGTACGAGCAGGGAATGGTCGTCGACGTGCCGGTACCCGAGCCGCTCGTACAGGGCGCGCGAAGAGTCCGTGCAGTGCAGCCACACCACGTCCGAGTGCGCCGCAGCCAGCTCGCTCGCGGCGAGGGTCAGCGCGCTGCCCAGCCCCCTGCCCTGCCAAGCGGGAAGCACCGTCACGGCACCCACGTACGCGGTGTCTGCGATCAGCCGTACCCGGGCGCAGCCGACCGGTTCGCCATCCACCCGCGCGACCAGGTGGTGCATTCGTTCGGCCGCGAGGTGTGCCTCGGTGACGACGGGCGCCAGCTCGGCACCGTACGGGACGAGGAACTCGTCGCGGTCCCGGGCCGGTCCGATCGAGGCCGGCGTACCCGCAGGCGACCCGGGCCGGCCTTGCAGGGCGAGTGCCGGCATCAGCTCCCACCGCCGGAAGCCGGCGAAGGCGGGCTCGTCCTCCGTCCGTACCAGCAGCGACCAGTGCGGCGATCTGGCACGCAGCCATGCCGCGACCTCCGCCAGCGCGCCGGCACGCGGCGGGCCGGGTACGGCGAGGAAGTGCCCGGAAGTGGCCCACGGATAGGGCAGCGCGATGTGCTGGCACGGCACGCCGGACACGACCGCCCGATCGTCGCCGGCCGGTACGAGGTCGGCCGCGTCCGCATGGGCACGGGCGATCCGCACCGCGACGTCCCTCATCAGGCAAGTGTGCGTCAGGCGCCGCGTCAGACCCGGATCCGCGGAACGACCGGCAAGCGGCTGCTGACCGAGGTCGGCGGTGTCGAGCTGGATGTGCCGCGGGACCGTAACGGCACCTTCGCGCCGCAGATCGTCCGCAAGGGGCAGACCCGGCTGAACGGGTTCAACGACCGGATCATCGCCTTGTACGGGCGGGGGCTGTCCACCCGCGACATCCGCTCGGCAGATCCGGTCGCGCGCTCCGCGGCATAGAAAGACGTTCTGCGTGTCGATGCAGGACTAGGAACGTCCTCCTGATGCGCTTGTCGGGCTTGGTGTCCCATCGTAGGAGGAGGACGTTCATGGGTCACGGTAGCGGCGTGTCTCGGGGTGATCGCAACCGCAACGCCCGGCTGGTTCGGCTGCGGGCGCTGGT
>DASXRB010000021.1:0-2888 GCA_036506875.1 Kribbellaceae bacterium
CAACAGCCTGGAACAGGACGCCGACATGGTGATCCTGTTGCACCGGGAGGATGCGTACGAGCGGGAGTCGGCGCGGCCGGGGGAGGCGGACCTGATCGTGGCCAAGCACCGAAACGGCCCGACCGCGGACGTCGTGGTCGCCTTCCAGGGGCACTACTCCCGCTTCGTCGACATGGCGCACAACCCATAGCAACTGTCGTGATGCGGCTCGACGAGGCCTCGTCGCCGCGTCGGGATCTGCCCTTGCTTCTGGCTCCGCCCCGCTGTCGCGCAGCCTCGGGCGTACAGAGCGCGCGCACTGCTGCGGCCACCAGGCCCAGGCCGAGCATCGCCAGGTCGCGACTGCGGATCGTGCGTGACGCCTGGGACGGGTCGTCTCGACGGACTCGCCGCGGGCGTTCGTCTCCACCGTCAGTGGGTACCGGCGAATGGAGAGAATCCAGCCGGTCTCCTTGGTTGGAGGAGCCATGAGCGGCACGAGTCCCACGGCACCGCTCGGCCCGCGCACTCTGCACGTGGCCGGAGGCACCCAATCGGGAGCACATGAACGCGAGAAGCGTCCGCGCACCCGGCTGGCCGGCCCGTACGGTCATCCGTTCCACCCGATCCTCGTCACCGTGAGGCCAGCGTGGTGGGCTTCGTGCTCAGCCTGGTCGCGCTCGCGATGCTTGGCCTGTCCGGATGGCTGGGCGGTGTGCTCGCCTGCCACTACGGGATCCGGCTCGCCGCGAAGCAGGACCGGGCCGATGGGTTCCGGTGGTTCGGCATGCGTCTCGGGGGTCCGGCTGCGATGACCGGCGAGGCCGCCGGCACGCAGGCGCTGCGCAACGCGCTGTCCAGGCTGACGCGCGCCGCGGTCGACCTGGCCGGGGCTGCTGGCGCGGCCGCCGCGGCGGTCCTGCTCGTGCTGGCCTGGCTCGTCGTGGCGATGACGACCGGATTCGGCGCGCGCTGGCTGGCCGCGTTGTACGCCGTGACAGCGGCGGTCACTTTCGTGATGGTGTTCGTGATCCAGCACGCCACCGGCCGTGACCTGCGTGCGATCCTGCTGAAGCTCGACGAGCTGGTGGATGCCACCGATGGAGCCCGCGACGAAGTGATCAACGCCGAGCGCCGGCCGCTGCACGTGCAGGAGCGGCTGGAGCGGCGCGGCCCCGGGAACACCTCAGGGCAGGATGACGGTCGCGCGCGGCGCCTGGTGGAGCCGGGCGGCGACCTGCCGGTGGTGGACGACTTCGACGAGCTGGTCGAGCTGGTCCGGCGCCGGCCCGGGCTGTATCTGCGGTATTCCAAGGGCCCGGAGGCCGACCTCGCCGAAGGGCCGAGCCGTGACTACGAGGCGGGCGTCGGGCTGCCGGGTCTGTCGGTGACCACGATCGATCCGGAGCCGTGGTGGACCAGGCCGGCCGCGGACTGGGTGGCGCGCCGGTTGTGCAAGTACGCCGAGCTGGGCGAGGAGCAGGACCGCTTCGCCTGGCTGATGGCCGGGCACCAGACGGCCCTCGGCCCGGACCACGAACCGGTGGTCGTCGACGCCGAACCGGTCGTCAGGATCGGCCGCGGTGCGCTCGAGCAGGCCGCCCGCCGCTATCACGACCGGTTCGACGTCGGCCAGGACTCCCGCGGCTGACGCCACCGGCGACACGCAGGGCCGCCTCGTCTACGTACGAAGCGCTACCTGGGATGACGGAGCGCTACGCACCGTGTGGCGCGTCATCAGCGGGGTACTAGTGCGCAATCCATCTGAACCGGAGGGGGAGGGCCGTGCGAGTGCTCGGAGTGAACGCGATCTTCCACGATCCGTCGGCCGCACTGGTCGTCGATGGGCGGATCGTGGCCGCGGCGGAGGAGGAGCGGTTCAGCCGCCGCAAGCACGGCAAGCGGCCGGTGCCGTGGTCGGCGTGGGAACTACCTGAGCAGTCGATGCGCTGGTGCCTCGAGTACGCCGGCCTCAGCCCGGGCGACCTCGACGTCGTCGGCTACTCCTACGACCCCGCGCTGTGTGAGCCGGCCGACCAGCTCGGCCTGGACGACCCGGCCGACCAGGTCCGCACCGGATATGCCCGGCGTGCGCCGGAGTTCATCGCCGCCGCGCTGCCGGGCCTCGACCCCGGACGGGTCCGGTTCGTCCCGCATCACGTCGCGCACGCGGCGTCGGCCGCACTCGCCGCGCCGTACCCGACGAGCGCCTGCCTGGTGCTGGACGGCCGCGGTGAGCGGGCCTCGCACCTGGCCGGCCGGTACGACGCGACCGGCGCTCTCACCACTCTCGCGACGCAACGGCTGCCGCACTCGCTGGGGCTGCTGTACGAACAGCTGACCGAGCACCTGGGCTTCGAGCGCTCGAGTGACGAGTACAAGGTGATGGCGCTGGCGTCGTACGGCAAGCCCCGGCACCTGGCCGACTTCCGGGAGCTGGTCCGGGCCACCGGTGACGGCGGTTTCGTCACCGAACCGGTCGACTGGGCCGCCTACGCCGAACGTCGCGGACCCGGCGACGAGATCGGCGGCGCGCACGCGGACCTGGCATGCAGCGTGCAGCGGCGGCTCGAAGAGGTCCTGCTGGACCTGGCCCACTGGCTGTACGAGCAGACGGGTGAGCGGGTGCTGACCATGGCCGGCGGCACCGCGCTGAACTGTGTGGCGAACTCGGTGCTGTCTCGCGAGGGCCGGTACGACGCGGTCTGGGTACAGCCCGCCGCGGGTGACGCGGGGACGTCGCTGGGCGCGGCACTGCACTGCGCCGCCGCGAACGGCCGGCCCGAACCGATGCGGACCGCCGCGCTGGGCCGCGACTGGACCGATGCCGAGCTGGCCTCGCGGCTGCGTGCGGCGCGGCTGCCGTTCCAGACCCCCGCCGATCCGGCCGCGGTGGTGGCCGAGGCGCT
>DASXRB010000022.1:0-2843 GCA_036506875.1 Kribbellaceae bacterium
ACCCGGGTGGCAACGTGCACGTAGACGGGGGCCAGGACGGCCCGGTCCCGCTCGGTGAGCGGCGGCGGCAACAGCGGGCGCACGCCGAGCACGGCGCCGTTGACCCGGATCCCGGTGTCGATGCCGAGCCGGACGAGCACAGCGCCGCGGAGGGCGAGAGAGTCCGCCCGGTCCCCGGCGGCCGCGATGATCTGGTATTCGGCCAGCACCGGGCGGGTCGGCGGTCGTAGGCTGCAGGCGATCAGGCCGGCGCGGGGGCGGAAGCTGTCCCGCTGCGGCACGTTCCAGCCGCGTTCCGGCTCCTCGCGCTGGTCGGTGAGGGCGAGCAGCAGCACCGGGTCGGGCAGGTCGGCCGGGTCGGCCGGCGGCAGCAGCGGGGACTCCTCGGCGACCACGGGAGCGCGAACCGCGACGGTCCCGTCGGCGGTGAGCGCGGCGCCCAGCGCCGGGGTGACGGTGAGCGTGCTGGTGCCGGCGCCGGTGTCGTGGCTGACGGCGGTGACCTCGTACGGGGTCTGCAGGTCGGCGGAGACGACCAGCCGGTTGCGGGCCCGGAACCGGCGGTTCAGGCCGATGGTGATCGCGGTGGCCCCGGCCGCCGCGGGCTGGGCCGGCACGGAGGGCAGCACGGCGGCCGCCTCCAGCGCCTCGACCAGCGCGGCCTCCACATCGCGCAGGGGCTCCTCGGCCACCGCGAGCAGGTCGGCGAGGACCATCCGCACCGGCCGGCCGGTCGCGCAGCGCAGCGCGAACTGGGTGATCTCCGCGCGGCGGTCGTCGGCCAGGCCGATCCGGTGCTGCTCCCAGACCCCGGCCCGGTTCACCGGCACGTACCAGCGGTGCTCCTCGCCGGCCGTGTCCCCGGCGTCGAGATAGGTCAGCTCGAGCCGGAACGGCCGGGCCGCCGCGCCGTCAGCGACCTGGTCGGCCCGGGTCCAGAAGCGCAACTCGTCCCGGTCGCGCAGGTCGAACGGGGTGGCCGGGGTGAACCGCGCCTCCACGCCGGTCGCGCCCGGCGTGGCGGTCAGCTGCATACCGCCGTCGACCGTGCCGGTGCTCAGCCGGGCCGGGTCGGTGCTGGTCCAGGTGGTGGCGAAGTCGTGGACGACGGTGTGCGGCACGGTCACACCCCCGTGCTCAGCGCGGTACGCAGGACCGCGGCCAGCCCGCCGGGCGGCACCTGGCCGAGCGGGATCATCCGCGGGTGCAGCTCGTACAGCGAGGCGTTGGCGGCGTCGCCGGTGAGCGCCAGCACCTTGACGTGCGGATGCTCGGCGAGCAGGTGGCTGACGATGCCGGGGGCGGCCCGGTCGTCGCCGGGCAGCACGTCCAGCTGCACGACGACGATGTCCGCCCGGCTGGCGCCGGCGTCGAGCAGGATCCGTACCGGGTCGGTGCCGGTCGTCGCGAGGTGCAGGTCCGCCGGGACCGGGCCGGCGGGCAGCAGCGACGCGCGCAACGCCGGCGGCACCGCCAGCAGCACATTGATCGCCGTCACCTCCGTCCCCCTCCCGCTCGTCGGCCCGTACCAGGGACGCTAGGGGCGGGACGGTGGGCACTCCATGGAGCCGGCGGACCACTTTGGATACGGCCGGGTCTGGTACCCGGTACCACGCCGGGTACCAGGCCCGGCGGGCTACTGATGGGACCAGGCGCCCTGCAGCCGGTCCGCGCGCAGCTGAGCGACCGCCTCGTGCCTGCCGGTGACCCGGTACTTCTCCAAGATGTGGTGCACGTGGTTCTTCACCGTACGCAGCTCGATACAAAGCCGGCGGGCGATCTGCTTGTTCGACAGGCCCTCGTCGAGCAGCTGCAGTACCTCACGCTCGCGCGGGGTGAGGTTCGCCGGGACGCTGCGTCCGGTCCGCTCGGCGGCTAGGCTGGCCACCGCCCGCAGCAGGCTCGCCGCCACCTTCGGCGAGCAGCCGGTCTCGCCCCGGGCCGCACCGGCCAGCAACCGGACCAGGTCGGCGAACGAGTCGTCGCGATGCACGAATCCGCTCGCACCGGCCTGGGCACAGGCCACTAGGTCGACGTCGGGGTGGCCGAACACGGCAATCACCGGCACACCGGCCGCGTCCGCGGTGAGCGCGCTCAGTGCCGCGATGCTGGCGTCGTTCGCCATGGTCATCAGTACCACGTCGGCGCGCGCGGCCCCGACAACCAGCCGGGCCTCGGCCGGCCCGGCCGCCGCCACGACTTCGACGGAAGCCTCCGCTGCCAGCGCGACCGCGAGGGCGTGTCGGTACACATTGCTGTCGTCGACGATGAGGACGCGCATGGGCATGTCGCCCCCTTCTTGGTGCGGAGACGTCATTCATGGATCCAGACATCCGCGTGATCGGCTGCCATGACACACTGGCTGCGGACTCGCCGATCATACGGCGGCGGTCGACATACCACTGTCCGATTACATACACCCGGGCTGAGGCGGGATCATTCGCCGGAATGAGATCGCGAATCGGGCACGGCGCCGTTATGCAGGTCTCGATAATTGTCCCAGGCGGCCGAAATCGCCATATCCGGCAGCAAAGCGAGCGGGTCCGACTTCGAGGCGCGACGCCGCCATCAGAAATGTTCGATGCATAGTGGCGTCCCGAGGACGGCTCGATGGTGGTCGGTCGCCGACCCCTGTCCGCCCCGGGAGAGCAGCGGCAGGCGTCGATGACCACGATGGACGACGGCGCGCAGCACGCCCCGCCCATCCATTGGACCACGCTACGCCTGCCGGATTTCGGTGGCCGCTGCGCCGCACGGACGGTCCGGTCGAGTGCCGCGATGGCAATTACAGTCAGCCTCACCTAGAGTTCCTAACACAATGGGGTGACTTATCGGGTATTTGT
>DASXRB010000023.1:0-1652 GCA_036506875.1 Kribbellaceae bacterium
GACGCCGAGCTGCTGCTGGCCCACTGCCTTGGCGTCGAGAGATCACGACTGTCCACTGTGGACGGTCTGGACGCTGCGGCGGCGCGAGACTTCTTCGCACTGGTCGAGCGCCGGGCGGCACGCGAACCGTTGCAGCACATCTGCGGGAGCGCGCCGTTCCGCTACCTGGACGTGGCTGTCGGCCCGGGCGTGTTCGTGCCGCGTCCGGAGACCGAGTTGCTGGTCGACGCGGTGCTGCCTGCGTTGACGGCGCTCTCGGCGCCGGTTGTCGTGGACCTGTGCGCCGGAACCGGGGCGATCGCGCTGTCGATCGCCCGCGAGGTGCGCGGCGCGACGGTGTACGCCGTCGAGGTGCACGACGCCGCGCTGGCCTGGCTGCGCCGCAATGCCGGCACCGAGGTCGCGGTAGTCGCCGGCGACGTGACTGACCCGGCGCTGCTTGCCCACCTACACGGGCAGGTCGACGCGGTGGTGAGCAATCCGCCCTACGTACCGCTCGGCACGTCCGTCGAGCCGGAGGTGCGGGCCGACCCGGCCGAGGCCGTCTTCGGCGGTGCGGACGGCATGTCGCTGATCCCGGACGTGATCGCTCGGGCTGCAGCGTTGTTGCGCCCCGGGGGAGTATTGGCGGTCGAGCACGACGCCACCCATGGCGAGGCGGTACCGCGCCTGCTGCGCTCAGACGCGTGGCGCTACGTCGCCGACCATCGCGACCTCGCCGGGCAGCCCCGGTACGCGACCGCCGTCCGGGCCTGAGCCGGCCTGCGGCAGGATGGCCGCGTGTCGATGCTCTATGACTGCGCGGATCCGCTCGTGCGCCCGGACGCGATCGACGCCGCGGCGCGCGCGGTCCAGGCCGGCCAGCTCGTCGTGCTTCCGACCGACACCGTCTACGGCATCGGCGCCGACGCGTTCGACACGACCGCGGTCACCGACCTGCTGGCGGCCAAGGGTCGCGGGCGCGACATGCCGGTGCCGGTCCTCGTCGGCTCGTGGAGCACGATCGACGGCCTGGTCACTTACGTCCCGGCGCAGACTCGTTCGCTGATCGAGGCCTTCTGGCCCGGTGGCCTCACCCTCGTCGTCGAGCACGCACCCTCACTGGCCTGGGACCTCGGCGACTCCCGCGGCACGGTTGCGGTGCGGATGCCGCTGCATCCGGTCGCTCTCGAACTGCTCGACCGCACCGGCCCGATGGCGGTGTCGAGCGCGAACCGCTCAGGGCAGGCTGCGGCGCGGACGGCCGAGGAGGCCCAGGACCAGCTTGCCGGCAGCGTGCAGGTCTACCTCGACGGCGGGCCCGCGAGGGTCGGGGTCGCATCGACCATCGTCGACGTCACCACCGAGACGCCCCGGGTGCTGCGCGAGGGTGCCGTTACGGTCGAGGCACTGCGGCGGGTCGTCCCGTCCGTGGTCGCGTAGCGGATCCGTCGACGGTTCATCGAACGATTCAGATGCGGATTAGATAACCTGCACCGAGCATGCGGCGTTTTCGGGCGTCGCTGCGGTCGCCTAGCCGTAGAGGAGCACCCAGGACCGGTGCATCCCAGTCTCGAGTACGCATTGATCTGCTGCGTCGCAGCGGCCGGCAGCTATCTGCTGACGCCGATCGCGCGGCGCCTGGCGATCTCGTGGGGTGCGGTTGCTCGACC
>DASXRB010000024.1:0-10304 GCA_036506875.1 Kribbellaceae bacterium
ACCGGCGACGGTGGCCTTGGTGTCGTACGCGTTCCCGCGCAGCAGGCCGATCCGGTTGCCGCCGACCTCGGCCTTGGTCATCAGCACGGCGATGGTCGCGCCCGTCGGGAGCAACGGGTTCTGCATCGTCGAGCGGATCAGCACCGCCGACGATGCGGCGCTCGCGCCGCTCGAGGAATTCTCGTAGACCACCCGGTTCAGCACCAGGTAGCCGATGCCCGGCAGCTCGTAGGTGGTGTTCGGCGCCGGGTTGAGCGCGCTGGCCGGCAGCGGGACGCCGCCGATCTTGATCTGGCCGAAGTGTGACCACGCCGTGGTCTGGAAGACGCCGTTCTTGCGCACCGCTCGGGAGTACGTCGAGGCCGTCAGGATCTCGAGCGCCGAGCCGAGCTTGATGTACGCGGCGGTGGCGTAGCTCGTCGTACCGTCGCCGCGTGAGTCGTTGTGCGTGTAGGTCTTGCTCTCCACGGTGCGGGCCAGGTCCTGGCCGCCGACGTTGACGGTCGCCGCGCTGTTGTCGCGGTAGACGCCGACCCTGCGGGTGCAGCCGAACCAGCTGGCGACGTGCGGGCCGGAGCCGGCCACGCCCGGGAAGGCGTACACGCCGTGTGAGAAACCGCTGTAACCGTAGCTGGTGGACGCCTCCGCCGGCCCGGCGAGCAAGACGATCCCGGTGGTTGCCAGGACGACGCCTGCCACGCCGATCGCGACGTACTTCTTGATACTCAACCGCATTCTCATACACCTACCCCGTATCGTGCGCAGGCCATTACCGTCTGCAACGGACAGCGGGCGCAACCGTCTGACCGGGCCGAGTGCCCCGTACACCGCCCGGAAACCCGACATACCTTTTCCAACAACAACGAGAACCCCGGCGACGAAGTTATCCGTCGCCGGGGTTCCTTTGTCGTCAGGCCGTCAGACCGCTACCGCGACCTCCGCCACCTCGCCGTACTGGGCGATCACCTGCCGGTCGACCGGCTGCGCCTTCGGCGCCAGCGTGCGCAGCGTCCACGTGCCGGGCGCGGCGAAGAACCGGAAGTGCCCGGTCGCCGAGGTCGGGACCTCCGCGGTGAACTCACCCGTGGCGTCCAGCAGCCGCACGAAGGCCCGGCTGACCGGCTCGTCGCCGCGCAGCACCTGCCCCTGGATCACCGCCTCCTTGTCTACGTCGATCCCCTTCAGGGACAGCCCGCCGGTCGTCGCTCCGCACATGTCATGCCTCCCCGGGCTCGTCGCCCAGTGCCACCGGCACGGCGACCAGCGAGCCGTACTCGGTCCAGGATCCGTCGTAGTTCTTGACGTTCGGCTGCTCCAGCAGCTCGTGCAGCACGAACCAGGTGTGCGCCGAGCGCTCACCGATCCGGCAGTAGGCGATGGTGTCCTTGCCGAAGTCGACACCCGCGTCCTCGTACAGCTTCTTCAGCTCGTCGTCGGTGCGGAACGTGCCGTCGTCGTTGGCCGCCTTGCTCCACGGGATGTTCGCCGCGGTCGGCACGTGCCCGGCGCGCTGCGCCTGCTCCTGCGGCAGGTGTGCCGGCGCCAGCAGCCGGCCGGCGTACTCGTCGGGGCTGCGCACGTCGACCAGGTTCTTCACGCCGATGTTCTGCACGACCTCGTCGCGGAAGGCGCGGATGCTCAGGTCCGGCTCCTTGGCCGTGTACGACGTGGGGTCGCGCTTCACGACCTCGTCGGTCAGCTCGCGGGAGTCCAGCTCCCACTTCTTGCGGCCGCCGTCGAGCAGCTTCACGTCGGAGTGCCCGTACAGCTTGAAGTACCAGTACGCGTAGGCGGCGAACCAGTTGTTGTTGCCGCCGTACAGCACGATGGTGTCGTCGTCGCCGACGCCACGGTCGGACAGCAGTGCCTCGAACTGCTGCTTGTTCACGAAGTCACGTCGTACGTGGTCCTGGAGGTCTTCCTTCCAGTCCAGCTTGATCGCGCCGGCGATGTGGCCGCCGTCGTACGCCGAGACGTCCTCGTCGACCTCGATCAGGACGATCGAGTCCTTGTTCTGCTCGACCCAGTCGGCCGAGACGAGAGCGGCTTGCCTGCTCATCTGCGGTGTGCTCCTCAGGTGGTGGTGGTTGCGGTGGTTGTTCGTGGGTGGCGGATGCGCTGGACCAGCAGGTACGCCTCGCAGCCCAGGCACAGGCCGACGGCGGCGTTGACGAAGGCGGCGACCAGCGCGAAGGCGGTCGCGACCACGGCGAGCAGGGTCGCTCCGCCGAGGTAGCCGGCCAGCCCGGCGACGGTGAAGACCAGCCCGACGAGCTGGGCGAACCGCGGCGGCGCCGCGTCCTCGAGCCCTCGCGGCGGGCCGAGCCGCGGCCGGACCAGCTTCTTGAAGACCAGCCCGTACGGCGATGACCGGACTCCGAACGCGACCGAGATCGCGAAGACCACGGCTTGTACGGCGAGCGGCCACGGGTTGCCGGTCACGAGCGTGGCGGCGAGCAACACCGTGGTCAGCGCGGCGGCGAACCGCAGACCGCGCGGGTCGACCTGGTGAGTGCTGGACATGGATGTCTCCGAGTCAGAGACCGTCGAGCGGTTCCGCCCTTGCCGGCGGGCGGATGGCGTGCCTGAACCGTGCTCAGCTGCCGGTGTCAGGGAACTCGGGACGCCACCCGGGTCAGGGCATACGACACAGCGACGAGCACGCACGGCAGTTGTCCACTGCCCGGCGCTTCGTCAGCAAGGTCGTGTAAGCCACGTGTCGAGAGTACGGATGGTTGTCGCTCTCCGCTATCGGGCGTCTCGCGATCTGAGAATCGCGCTCATCATTCGGACCTCGGTCGCTGTGGCGCGGTCGGGATCAGGCGGCGGCGTGATCTACGGCACGTCCCACAGCGGCGATCACGTCGACCGTGCGGGGCAGGCCGCTGGCGCGCGTGACGACGTGGCCTGTCCGGTCCAGGACCAGCACGGTCGGGGTGCGCAGGATGCCCAGCCGGCGGACGAGCCCGAGGTTCGACTCGGCGTCGATCTCGACGTGCGTGACGCCGTCCACCATGCCGGCGACGTCGGCCAGGATCCGGTGCGTGGCGCGGCAGGGCGCGCAGAACGCGGACGAGAACTGCACCAGGGTGACCCGTTCGCCGAGCGCGGCACCGAGGTCGTCCGTCGTGAGCACCTCCCCGTCCTGCCGGGAGTCCACCGCCCTCGGATGCGGTGCCGGGAGGTGGTGCGCGCGGCGGAAGCGGCCGTCGTACCGGTGCTTGAGCACGCTCAGCGCGACGCCGGCGCCGAGGGCGACGGCAAGCGCGACCAGGCCGATCTCCACGATCACCCAGCGTACGTGTCCGCGCGGCCCGGCGGGCGGCTGTTCGTCAGGCGGACGGGTGCACGTACACGTCGCGGCCACCGAGCCGGCGCGGCCGGACCTTCCACTGCTCACCGAGCGTCTCGGCCCTCAACCACTTCCACACCGCGAGATCCAGGCTGCTGCCCTTGTCGGTCTCCCAGCGGCATCCTTCGTCCTCGCCGGGGTCGCTCGGCTTCGGGAACCCTTCGGCGGCGTGCTCACCGGCCGGCAGCTCGCCGTCGCGCACCAGGTCGCAGAGGTTGCCGGCGGCATCCGGTTCGTCACCGGAGCACCCGGCGAGTGAGGCGCTCCGGCCGCGGATCTCGGTCGCGCGACGGCCGTGTGGTCGCGTTGAATACGGCACATGGACGGACTTCCGGTACGCGGCTCGGTGGTGATCCCCGAGCACGAGCTGCGCTGGCGGTTCTCCAAGTCCAGCGGCCCCGGCGGGCAGTCCGTGAACACGACCGACTCCCGGGTCGAGCTCAGCTTCGACGTGGCGAAGTCGTCCGCACTCGGCCCGATCCTGCGAGCCCGCGCGCTGGAGCGGCTGGCGAACCGCCTCACCGACGGCGTCCTCACCGTGGTCGCCTCCGAACACAAGTCCCAGTGGCGCAACCGCGAGGCCGCCCGCTCCCGGCTCGCGGCCCTCCTCCGCGACGCCCTCGCCCCGCCACCCCGCCGGCGCCGCCCCACCGCCCCCACCAAGGCCTCGGTCCGCCGCCGCCTCGACACCAAACGCCGCCGCTCCGACCTCAAGTCCCTCCGCCGCCCACCCTCCGACTGACAAAACCCATTCATCGGGCCCTTGTGACCAGGCGTGTCGCCACTCGTCGGTCCCTTCTGACCACCGAGCGAACTCGCCCGGCGTGCTGGAGGGAGCACGACGTCTGTCGTCGATAGGCTCACGACCGTGTCCGGCGACAGCAGCTTCCGGTGTCGGTGTTGTGGCGAGCCGCACGAGGGCCCGCCTATGTCGTACGCCTTCGCGGCTCCCGCTCACTGGCGGGACGAGTACGCGGCTGACGAGCACAGCGAGCTGACCGGTGAGCAGTGCGTGATCCACGGCGAGCACCTGTTCGTCCGCGCCAGGCTGCTGATCCCGCTGCTCGGCGCGGACACCGACTTCGAGTGGGGTGTCTGGACCTCGCTCAGCCGGCAGAACTTCATCCGGATGAGCGACTTGTGGACCACGCCAGGCCGCGAGTCCGAACCGCCGTACTTCGGCTGGCTCTCGAGCGATATCCCGCTGTACGACTCGACACTCGGCCTGAAGTGCCACGTCCACACCCAGCCGGTCGGTCAGCGCCCGACACTGGAGCTCGAGCCGACGCACCATCCGCTGGCCGTCGAGCAGCGAACAGGTATCACCCTCGACCGGGTCCGCGATATCGCCGAGCGCATCCTGCACGCGTAAGCGCCACCGCCAGTTGTGGATCTTTGCGCTGGGAATGCGGTTTCCTCAGCGAGGATCCACAACTCGCCGGCGCCGTCGGTCGCCGAACGTCGGCGGCTGCCCGCGATCGCCGTCGTACACGATCGGGCCCTTCCGACCACGCGCACAATCTGGTCGGAAGGGCCCGATGAGTGACGACACGCCAGGTCACAAGGGCCCGACGAGCGGACGGTTATTGGAGGGTTGCGTTTGGTTCGGCGCGGGAGTTGAGGCCGCCGGTGGCTACGCATTTGCCGCCGCGGACGGCGCCGGAGTTGTAGGCCTGGCGCAGGCAGTTGCGCATGGCGAGCTGGCCCCAGTAGTTGGCGTGCGCGTCCTCCTGCAGCTGGTACGGGCCGCCGACCGTGGACGAGGTGCGGATCTGCTCGAACCACTCGGTCTTGTCGGCCGCACCGGCCTGGGTCCACGACGTGAGGCCCTTCTCCTCAAGCAGCCCGACGGTGTTCTCACACAGCCGGTGGCCGTTCATGAAGGTCTGCATGTCGAGGATCTTGACGTTGCTCAGCCCGGCCGCCGAGGCGGCGTTCCTCACCGAGCTGTTGATGGTCGGGACGACGGTGTCGTTGGCCCAGTCGGCGTCCTTGTTCCAGACCCCGCAGCCACCCGTGGTCTGCCGGGTGTAGCCGGTCTCGGGGTAGCGGATCTGCGAGCCACGCGGCACCGGGTTCCAGTAGGTGTTGACCAGGATCGCGTACGACGAGTCGGCGTAGCCGGCGTTCGCCATCGCGGTCCGGACGTTGAGGATCGCGGTCTTGATGTTGGCGGTCTCGGCCGCGACGTTCGAGGCGGTGAACAGCGGCGCGATGTTCGAGTCGTCCTGGCAGTAGTTCTTCGCCCACCACGGCGAGAAGTACCAGTCCAGCACGCAGGTCTCGACGATGTCGGCGAAGTGGTAGTTGTTCGCGCCGATCCGCAGTGTCACCGCGGTGACGTTGTGGGTGGCCGCGTACTGCTGCAGCGCCTTGGCCTGGCCGATGTGACCGGCACCGTCGTCGTAGAAGTCGATACCGGGCTTGAAGTCGCTGTCCGGGTCGTACGCCGAGGTCGTCGTACGAGCCCCCGAGCAGGCCAGGTTCTTGCTGACCACACCGGAGCCGATGTGCACCTCGGCGGCCTTGGAGCGGTGGCAGCCGGGGATCGTCTCCGCCGAGTTCGTGGCGTTGTCGTAGTACGCCGTGGGACCGAGCGCGTCGGTCCAGCTGGACGACTGGTTGGTGTTGCCGGCCCAGCGGCCGGCTTCGCCGGAGATGGCCGAGTCGCCGAGGCTGACGATGGTCGGGGTGCCGGACCCCGGGCCGTCGGCGGTGGCCGGCGCGGCGGGCGCCAGCAGTGCGGTGAGGGCGGCCAGGGTGACGGCCGCGGTGAGGGATCTGGAGACACGCATGACGGGGCTCCTTCCGGGCGGGCTACTCGTCGGTAGCGAGTAGGTCTGCCGGGAAGTCTCGTGACCCGCGTCACAATGCGCAAGACCTCGATGACGCAACGCTGACACAAAGGTGACAGATGTTCGGGTCGCGCTCGTCGCTCAGCCCCCGGCGAACGGTGGGAGCGCGTCGACCACCGCGCCCTCGGCCAGCGGGGTGTCCGGCTCGGCCCGCGTGCTGTCGACCAGGAACGAGCACATCCCGAGCACCCGGGCCAGCTCCTGCCGGCCCTGCGACACCTGCCGTACGACGTCGGCCAGGGTGGCCGCCTCGCGGGTCTCCTCGGCCACGCCTGCGGCCGCTCTCGCCGCCGCCCAGTAACGCACCGTCACCGTCGCCAATTCGCTGCCCTGTCATCCACTGGTGATGCGTACGTCACCCTGCCGTCTCAAATCTGCGCATCCGGTGACCGTTTCCACGCCGTACTCCGCTATCCTGACACGGCTGAGTCAGGCATCCTCGGGCCCCGGGCAACGACGCCCCGGGCCTGACGTGCATCACGTGGCGGGTGGCGGGCCTACCGGCCGACGCTCCCGCTGACCGGCGAAGGAGGTCGCGATGAGCACCTTGCTGCTGCTCACGAACGCGCTCCAGGCCTCGGCCGAGGTCCTCCCGTCGCTTGCCCTGCTGCACCACCAGATCCGGATCCTGCCCGCCGAGGTGTCGGCGCTGGTCGACGCGCCGGACGCCGACGCCGTCTTGCTGGACGCCCGCCGCGACCTGGTGACGATGCGCGGGGTGTCGCGGCTGATCCGGACCACCGGTGTGGACGTGCCACTGTTCCTGGTCGTCACCGAGGGCGGGCTGACCGCGGTGAACGCCGACTGGGGCGCGGACGACGTGCTGCTGGACAGCGCCGGCCCGGCCGAGATCGAGGCCCGGCTCCGGCTCGTCACCGGCCGGCTCGCCGCAGTGCGGAACGCCGAGCCGGAGACGCAGCTGATCCGCAGCGGCGACGTGGTGATCGACGAGGCGTCGTACACGGCGAAGCTGAACGGGCGCGCGCTCGACCTGACGTACAAGGAGTTCGAGCTGTTCAAGTTCCTCGCGCAGCACCCGGGGCGGGTCTTCACCCGCGAGCAGCTGCTGCAGGAGGTGTGGGGGTACGACTACTTCGGCGGCACCCGGACCGTGGACGTGCACGTGCGGCGGCTGCGCGCCAAGCTCGGACCGGAGCACGAGCAGCTGATCGGCACCGTCCGCAACGTCGGCTACCGCTTCGTCACCCCGCCGACCCCGAAGGACCGCGAGACCGCCGACACCTCCGTGTGAAGTCGCGCGGGCCCTCCGCCACCACCTACTGCGTTCATTCGTCGCATCTTGTGGTGACTGTGGAAAACCGGTCAGGCGCGCGCCGGCGGTCACGTGACCGCGTTTTCCACAGTCACCACAAGATGCGACGAATGAACGCTTCTGGGGGGTGGGTCAGGAACCGATGCTGATGCGGTCCGTGGCGACCGGGGTGTACGGGTCGTGCGCGGTGAGGTAGTTGGCGAAGGCGTCGATGTCGAGGCCGCCGAAGTACTTGTTCGTGCCGTCCTTGAAGGCCGGGAAGCCGTCGCTGCCGTCGGACAGGAAGTTGTTGGTGACGATCCGGTACGACGTCGCGTCATCGATCGGCTCTCCGCCGATCTTGATGCTCCCGGCAACGACCTTGGAGCCGGCCGGCGCAGCCGGGTTCCAGGTGTAGGAGATGCCGGCGACCTGGAGCACCTTGAACTTCGGTGCCTCCGGGCCGTTCACGCCGGAGAACTGCTGCTCCAGCAGGGCCATGATCTGGGTGCCGGTCAGGTCCATCGAGACCAGGTAGTTGTTGAACGGCTGGACCGTGAACGCGGACCCGAAGGTGACCTCGTTGCCGTTGGTGGCGATCAGGTCGGCGCGGATGCCACCCGGGTTCATGAACGCCGCCACCGGGGTCTTGCCACCGGTGACCGTGCTCGGGTCGGCGAGCTGCGCGTCGGCGATCAGATCACCCAGCGGCGACTCCAGCGAGTCGTCCGGCGTCCGGGTCACCATCGGCGTGGTCAGGTGCCCGATCACCTTGTTGGCGATCGGCGCGACCAGGGCCTGGTACTTGTTCACCAGGGTGGTGGTGTCCGGGTCCTTCGTCACGTCGTGGTCGACAATCAGGTTGTTGGCGACCGTCTTCGACCGGTCGATGTCGCCGGTGGCGTTGTCGATGGTGAAGTCGATCTGGCTGAGCAGCTTGCCGTACGACGCGGCGCTGGTCACCAGGCGCGGGTTGCCGGCAGCGTCCGGCAGGGTGCAGTTGTAGCCCTGGTGCGTGTGGCCGGAGATGATCGCGTCGATCGCCGGGTCCAGGCCCAGGTTGATGTCGACGATCGGCCCGGAGATGCCGGGGCAGCTGTTGTAGGCCTTCGGGTCGGCCGGGAAGCCGCCCTCGTGCAGCAGCACGACGATCGCGTTCACGCCCTGCGCCTTCAGCTGGGGCACCAGCGCGTTCGCGGTGTCGACCTCGTCCTTGAAGGTCAGGCCCTCGACGCCCGACTTGGTGACGATGTTCGGGGTGTCCTCCAGCGTCATGCCGATGAAGGCGATCTTCTGCTTGTTCTTGAAGTTCTTGATCACGTACGGCCGGAACAGCGTCTTGTTCGTGTTCTCGTAGAACACGTTCGCCGACAGGTACCGGAAGTCGGCGCCGGTGAACGGGGCGTTCGGGTCCGGGCAGGAGTTCTGGTTGTTCTGGCCGTCGCCGTCGGGCAGGCAGCCGCCGCTCTGCATCCGGAGCAGCTCGCGGTAGCCCTCGTCGAACTCGTGGTTGCCGACCGAGGTGGCGTCCAGACCCAGCTCGTTCATCGCCTCGATCGTCGGCTCGTCGTGGAACGCGGCGGACAGCAGCGGCGAGGCGCCGATCAGGTCGCCCGCAGCCACGGTCGCGGTCTGCACACCCCGGGCCTCGGCCTCGGCGCGCAGCTTCTTGACGTGCGCGGCCAGGTACTCGGCACCACCGGCGGGGATGCCGTTGACGTTGCCGGACGAGCTGGTCGCCGGGTTCACGGCCAGGTTGCCGTGGAAGTCGTTGAGCGCGAGCACCTGCACCTCGGTGGTCGTCGGCTGCGCCGCCTGCGAACCGGCAGTCCCGAGCCCGAGTGCGGCGGCGGCGACGGTGGTCGCCAGAGCGCCGGCTCGGAGCAGCGTTCGGTGGCGTCGGGTGATCGACATAATTCTCCTGGTGACGAGAGCGGAAAATCCCCGAAATTCCTCCGCAAGTTACCGGACGGAATCCAACTCACCAAGTGGTTCCGGGATGAACTTCCGACGATCGACCGGACGACCGGATAGCGTGTGGCGGTGATCGTGACCGCCGTGCCGTCGCCGCTGCCGGCGCCCGACGCCGAAGCCGTACGACGACTCGCCGCCGCCGCGCAGGCGCACGACGGGACGGCACCGCTGAACGAGCAGACGCTGCTGCGGCTGGCCGCGGCGCACCCCGGAGACCTGCACCTGCTGGCGCGCGACGAGGACGGCGGGCTGGCCGGGTACGCCTACCGCGGCGCCGACGGGTCGGCGGAGCTGGTGGTCGCGCCGTCCGCCCGCCGTCGCGGCGCGGGTACGGCGCTGGCGCGCGAGCTCGTCGCCGCCGGCACCGGCGACCTGCGGGTCTGGGCACACGGGCGGACGGCGGCGACCCAGGCCTTCGCGGAGCACCGGGGTTTCGTCGCGGTGCGCGAGCTGTTCATGCTGCGCCGCGACGCGTCGGCGGCGCCGGCGCTGCCCGAGCCGGTGCTGCCGGAGGGTGTCACGGTGCGAACGTTCGAGCCTGGGCGGGACGAGGACGCCTGGCTCGACGTGAACGCGCGCGCGTTCGCCGGCCACCCCGAGCAGCGTGCCTGGACCCGGGCGGACCTCGACGACCGGCTCGCGCAGCCGTGGTTCGACCCGGACGGCTTCTTCCTGGCGGTCGACACCCGGCGTGACGGTGCCCTGGCCGGGTTCCACTGGACGAAGGTGCACGACGGTGGCCCCGAGCCGGCCGGTGAGGTGTACGTGGTCGGGGTCGACCCGTCGTACCAGGGGACGGGTCTCGGCAAGGCGCTCACCGTCATCGGCGTGCGGCACCTGCACGACCACGGCCTGCGCACCGTCGAGCTGT
>DASXRB010000025.1:0-8705 GCA_036506875.1 Kribbellaceae bacterium
ACGCCGACGCCGACACGCCCCACAGGAAGTCCGGCCCGAACCTCGGCAACTCCGTCATCCGCCCGCCCTCTCAGTGCTGGTAGAGCTCGAACTCGTACAACGAGTACCCGTACGACGTGGCCCGCCGGCGACGTTGTCACCGCGCCGCGCCGGGAACTCGATCTCCTGCTGGTACGTCGGCCGGTTCACCCACTCGATCTTGTCCTGGGTGATCCCGCCCATCGGCTGGTGGATGATCTGGTCGGCGCAGAACCTCAGCGCGGATGCCCCGAGGAGGAGGGCGGCGGTGGCGGCGACCGTACGACGGACGGCTGGGCTGGTCAGAACGGTCACGAGGGCTCCCTGGGCGTGGGCGCGTGTACGGGTACCGGTTCCGTCCGAGAATGAAGGATCCTCAGTTATTGGTCAATAGTCTTGGACGGTTGACCTGAAAACTGCCGGTGGTCCGCTAGCGTTGGGCGCGTCGTACCCCGGCGTGTTGTGGAGGGAATGTGGCCCGCGTACCCGCGGCGGAACGTCGTACCGAGCTCGTGCAGGCCGCCGTTCGCGTCGCCACCCGCGAGGGCCTGTCCGCCGCGACCACCCGGCGGATCGCGAAGGAGGCCGGCGTCTCGGTCGGCATCGTGCACTACTGCTTCCGCTCCAAGGAGGAACTGCTCAGCGAGGTGGTGCGCGAGGTCGCGCGGGAGGGCTACGTCGCCGCCGCGCACGGGCTGCCGAACGCCACGGGTGCCGCGCCCGCCGACCTGATCCGGGCCGCGGTCGGCGCGTTCTGGGAGCTGGTGGAGTCGACGCCGGACAAGCAGTTGCTCACGTACGAGGTGATCACCTGGGCGCTGCGGACGCCGGGGGTCGAGGTGATCGCACGCGAGCAGCGCGACCGGCAGATCGAGGGCATCCAGCACCTGATGGAGCTGATCGCATCGGGGGCCGGGATCGAGTGGAGCGCGCCGGTGGAGGACCTGGCGCGGATCGTCCTGAACGTGACCGACGGTGTCACCCTGAGCTGGCTGGTCGACCGGGACTCCGCGGCCGCGGTGCGGGCGCTGGACGTGTTCATCGAGCAGTTCGCGTCGTACGCGCGGCCGGTGCGGCGCGGGGCGCGTTCGAGGAAGGCCAGCTGATGCGTGAGTCCGTGGGACGTGCGGTGCAGGCGGCGATCTACCGGGCCGGGGTGTTCGGGCGCCGCCCGGTGGTGCCGGTCGGGGCGGCGGCGCTGGAGGCTGCGGCGCGCAAGGTGCTCAGCCGGGAGGCGTTCGCGTACGTGGCCGGCTCGGCCGGGCTGGAGTCGACCGAGCGGGCGAACCGGGCCGCGTTCGACCGGTGGCGGATCGTGCCGCGGATGCTGACCGACACCTCGTCGCGGGACCTGAGTGTGGAACTGTTCGGCCGCCGGTATCCGACGCCGTTCCTGGTGGCGCCGGTCGGCGTGCAGGAGCTGGCGCATCCGGACGCGGACGTGGCGACCGCGCGGGGTGCGGCGGCGGCCGGGGTGCCGATGATCGTCTCCACCCAGGCGTCGCGGCCGATGGAGGAGATCATGGCGGCGATGGGGTCGTCCGAACGGTGGTACCAGCTGTACTGGAGCAGCTCCGACGACCTGGTCACGAGCTTCGTGGCGCGTGCGGAGAAGGCCGGGTGCTCGGCGATCGTGGTCACGCTGGACACCCCTTATCTGGGGTGGCGGACGCGGGACCTCGACCTCGCCTTCCTGCCGTTCGCCCGCGGGCTCGGGATCGCGCAGTACACCAGCGACCCGGTGTTTTCTGAGCTGGTGCGTGCGCGGCTGGCCGCCGGGGGTCCGGCGGGTGAGCAGCCGCGGCCCAACCTCGCGGCGCTGCGGACGCTCGTGTCGATCACGCGTCACTTCCCGGGGTCGTTCTGGTCCAACCTGCGCTCGCCGCTGCCGCGGGCCGCGGTCGAGGTCTTCCTGGACGTGTTCTCCCGGCCGACGCTGACGTGGGACGAGCTGGGGTTCCTGCGCTCGCGGACGTCGCTGCCGATCCTGCTGAAGGGCCTGCAGCACCCGGCCGACGCGACCCGGGCGCTGGACCACGGCGTCGACGGCATCATCGTGTCCAACCACGGCGGCCGCCAGGTCGACGGCGCGCTGCCGTCCCTGGAGGCGCTCCCGCAGATCGTCGCCCAGGTCGACGACCGGGTCCCGGTGCTGTTCGACAGCGGCATCCGCGGTGGCGCCGACGCCTTCAAGGCCCTGGCGCTGGGCGCCCGGGCGGTCTGCATCGGCCGCCCGTACGTCTACGGCCTCGCCCTGGCCGGCGCCGACGGCGTCCGCGCCGTCCTCGAGTACTTCATCGCCGAGCTCGACCTCACCATGGCCCTGACCGGCTGCACATCGATCGCCGACATCACCCCCGACACCCTCCGCGAACTCGGCAGCTGACACCCCGGGGCCCCGCGTGTGCGCAACTCGCCCCACGCGAAATGCCTGCACCGGTCGGACCGCCCGGGCAATTCGCCTGGTTGACCCGGCGAACTGCTGGTTCGCCCGGGTCAGGACCGGGGCGGAGTCGCAGTTCGCCGGGTTGACCAGGCGAATATCGCGGACCGCGGGACGGTGAGTGCCGCCGTGCGGGGCGGGAGATACCCCGCACGCGGTGGACGTCAGTGGGCGGAGGGGCTGTACGACGGGTTGCCGGTACGGCGGTCCGCACGGCGGTCGGAACGGTCGCCGTCGAAACGGCGGTTGTTCGGGCGGGCGCCGTACCGCTTGCCCTTGAAGCCGCCCTTGCCCTTGAAGCCGGTGCCGGGGCCGCGCTCCGGCTTGCGCGGCGCCGGGAGGCGGACCGCGTGGCCGGACGGCTTGGCGCCGCCGTTGAGGCGGGTGACGGTCTCGTCGCCGGGACGGACCCGGACCGGTACGACGTCCAGTCCTGCGGTCTCGGCGAGGCGGACCATGCCGCGGCGCTGGTGCGGGAGCACGAGCGTGACGACGGCACCCGCGCCCCCGGCGCGGGCCGTACGGCCGGCGCGGTGCAGGTAGTCCTTGTGGTCCGCGGCTGGGTCCGCCTGGACGACCAGGCCGACGTCGTCGACGTGGATGCCGCGGGCGGCGACGTCGGTCGCGACCAGCACCGGGACGGAGCCGTCCTTGAACTGGCCGAGGGTGCGGTTGCGGGCCCCTTGGGTCAGGCCGCCGTGCAGCGCGGCCGCCATCACGCCGCGGTCGCGCAGCTGGGTGGCGACCCGGTCGGCGCCGAGCTTGGTGCGGACGAAGATGATCGTGCGGCCGTCGCGGCTGGCCAGCTCGGCGGTGAGCGACTGCTTGTGGTTCGGCTCGATCACCAGCAGGTGGTGCTCCATCGTGGTCACCGAGGCGCGGGCCTCGTCCGTGGAGTGCGTGACCGGGTCCTTGAGGTAGGTCTTCACGATCGTGTCGACGTCACCGTCCAGCGTGGCGGAGAACAGCAGCCGCTGGCCGCCGGCCGGGGTCATGTCGAGCAGCGTGGTGACGGCGGGCATGAAGCCCATGTCGCACATGTGGTCGGCCTCGTCGAGGACCGCGACCTCCACCGCACCGAGGTCGGCCGCGCCCTGCTCACACAGGTCGATCAACCGGCCCGGGGTGGCGATCAGCAGGTCGACACCGCGGCGCAGCGCGTCGATCTGCTTCGGGTACGGAAGGCCGCCGGCGATCAGCTTCACCCGGACGTTGAGCACATGCGCGAGCGGCTCGAGCGCGTCGTGCACCTGCATGGCGAGCTCGCGGGTCGGGACCAGTACGACGCCGCGCGGGCGGCGGGACTCCGACCGGCCACCGGCGAGACGCATCAGGACCGGGAGACCGAAGCCGAGCGTCTTGCCCGACCCGGTCCGGCCGCGGCCGAGCACGTCCTTGCCGGCCAGCGCGTCCGGGATGGTCGCGGCCTGGATCGGGAACGGCTCGGTGATGCCGTCGCGGGCCAGCCGCTGGACCAGCCGCGGCGCGACGCCGAGCGCGGCGAACGCGTTGTCCTCGGCCACGGTCCCGAGGTCCTCGGTAACGCGCGGGGCGCGGTCGTCACGGCGGCCGCCGGAACGGTCGTCCGCGCGGAACTCGGTGCGGGCCTTCTTGTGGCGGGGCTTCTTGAACTGCGCGGCCGGACGGTCGGCGCGGTCGGCGCCGTACTGCTCGGACGCGACGTACTGCTGGGTCACTCGTACTCTCTCTCGGACGACATGGCTCAATGCCGCCCGGGCCGCACGAACCAGCGGGCTGAGGCGTGGCTCAGCCCGTCGTACGCAGGAATCGGATAGGCATCGACCTGCGGCTGCCTCGCGTGGGCAGCCATGGCATCGGCTGTGCTCAGCGGTTGCTGAACCGATGGGTCGGAGCGCCTGGGACTACTCTGGTGACGCGACGCGCGCACCGACGCAGAAGAGTGTACCGGCTATCCGGACCACGTTTGACCACCTTCAAGTTCGCTTTAAGTTTTCCGGACCCCGACCTACAGTGGCCGCATGGCTTCGGACACCACGCTGAACAAGGACCACTGGCTGTCGATCGGTGAGATCTCCGGCCGTTCCGGGGTGGCCGCGTCGGCGCTGCGGTTCTACGAGGACCAGGGGCTGATCAGGTCCCGGCGGACGGCCGGGAACCAGCGCCAGTACCAGCGCAGCACGCTGCGCCGGATCGCGTTCGTCCAGGCCGCGCAGCGGGTGGGGCTGACCCTTTCGGAGATCAAGGCCGCCCTGGACTCGCTCCCCGACGACCGCACGCCCACCAAGTCGGACTGGTCCCGCCTGTCCCGCACCTGGCGGTCCCGCCTCGAGGAGCGGATCGCCGAGCTCGAGCGGCTCCGCGACGACCTCGACTCCTGCATCGGCTGCGGCTGCCTGTCCCTCCAGCGCTGCACGCTCTACAACCCCGCCGACCGCCTCGCCACCCAGGGCCCCGGCGCCCGCCTCCTCCGCGTAGGCCTCCCCGGCACCTGACCCACGCTCCGTTCATCGGGCCCTTCTGACCCGGCGTGTCGCCGTTCGCCGGTCCCTTGTGACCACGAGCGCGGCGCTCCGTGACGTCCGGGGCGCGGCGATCGCGGCGCCGGCGGCTGTCGGTCACTAGGGACCGATAACTGACGACACGCCGGGTCACAAGGGCCCGACGATGGGGAATTTGCGGGTTCAGCGTGGGTTCAGGGGATCGCGCGTAGCGTCCGGAGGTATGGGCGCGGTCGAGGTGGTCGGGCTGTCGAAGCGGTACGGCGTGCGGATGGCGCTGGACTCGCTGAGCTTCACGGCGGAGGCCGGTGAGGTACTCGGGCTGGTCGGGCCGAACGGGGCCGGGAAGACGACGACGATCCGGATCCTGACGACGATTCTCGAACCGAGCGCAGGGCGGTTCACGGTGGCGGGCGTGCCGGGGACGCGGGCGCGGGACGTGCGGGCGCGGGTCGGGGTGCTGCCGGAGAGCGCGGGGTATCCGGCGCAGCAGACCGGGTTCGAGTATCTGCGCTACCACGCGATGCTGTACGGCAACTCGCGATCGGGAGCCGCGCGGCTTGCCGGTGAGCTGCTCGGACAGGTCGGGCTGGCCGATCGCGCCGGGCACCGCACCGCGTCGTACAGCCGGGGTATGAAGCAGCGGCTCGGGATCGCCCGGGCGCTGGTCAACGACCCGGCGGTGCTGTTCCTGGACGAGCCGACCCTCGGGCTGGACCCGGCCGGCCAGCGGCAGGTGCTGGAGCTGATCGGAGAGATCTCCGTACGACGCGGGGCCACTGTGGTGCTGTCGACGCACGCGCTGGCCGAGGTCGAGTCCACCTGTACGACGGTGCTGGTGCTGGACCGCGGTCGCGCCCTGGCTCGCGGGACGGTCGCGGACGTCGTCCGGACGGCCGGCGTACCGACGCTGAGCGACGCCTTCCGGACCCTCACCGAGGAGGCGACGTCGTGAGCGGGTGGGTCGTGGTAGCGCGGCAGGAGAGCCGGGACGTGTGGGCCGGCGGGCGCGGACCGGTGCTGATGTTCGCGTACGGCGTGCTGCTGAGCGCCATCACGTACCTGGCGGCCACGAACCGCGGACTCAACTTCCTCGAACGGCGCGAAGCCGTGAACCTCACGCTGCAGGTCGCGCTCGCGGTCGGCGTACTGGCGACGATGGTCGCCGGGGCCGACGCGGTCAGCGGTGAGCGCGAGCGGCACACCTTGGAGACACTGCTGCTCACTCCGGTACGACGGCGGGACCTAGCACTCGGCAAGCTGGTCAGCACACTGACGCTGTGGGCGGGCTGCGTCGTGGTCAGCCTGCCGTACCTGTGGGTGCTCGGCCGCTCGACCGCCGCCACCGGCCAGGCGGTACTGCTGATCGCGCTCGTCGGCAGCCTGGTCGCGGCCGGGCTGACCGGGGTCGCGCTGCTGGTCAGCACGGTCTCGGAGTCGAACAAGACCAGCCTCGCGGTCAGCCTGTTCGTCCTGCTGGCGCTGCTCGCGCCGACCCAGCTGCCGGGGATGCCGAAGACCTGGGCCGGGGACCTGCTGACCCGGGTGAACCCGCTCGCCTCCGGCATGCAGTACGTGTCCGCGCTGATGCTGGGACGGCACACCTGGACCCGGGACCTGTCCTACCTCCTGTCCCCCGCTCTGACCGTGTTGCTGACGGCAACCATTCTGACCATCGCCGCGGAGCGCCTGGTCCGCCTCACCCGGAGCAACCCGTGATCCGCCTGCTCGCCGCGGCCGTCATGATCGCGTTCCCGGCGGCCGCCGCGCCGACGCCGCAGCCGGGCGGTGGCGTCCAGGTGACTCTCGACCAGCAGCGGATCACCGCCACGGTCGGCCAGGTCCTCACGCTGGAGTCGACCGTGACGAACCCGGGCGGTTCGCCGTCGGACCGGCTCGTCGCGCACCTGAACGTGGCCAGCCTGAGCGGCGTGTACGTCGACCTGGAGGACTGGTCCGGCGACGTCACCAGGACCGTCGACCCGATCCCGCCGGGTGACGACACCGCCATCGAGTGGGAGATCCAGGCCGTGAACACCGGCGACTTCGACGTCTACGTCGTCGTACTCCCAGCCGGCCCGACCACCGCCGGCCGCGGCCCCCTGGTCGCCGGCCCACCCCTCCACCTCACCGTCACAGCCCGCCCGAACTCCAGCGCCGCCGGCACCCTCCCCGTAACCCTCGGCGTCCCCGCCCTCCTCGCCCTCGCCGTCCTCGCCACCGCCCTCCGCAACCGCCGCACCGCCTGAAAGCCCCCGCTCGTCGGGCCCTTCCGACCCGGCGTGTCGCCGTTCATCGGGCCCTTGCGACCACCCGCGGTCACAACGGCCCTACGGTTTCCGGATGCGAGGAGCACGGGCGGAGCTGGCGGCGTGGCCCGGCGTACATCGTGGTCGAGCAGTCACCCGCGCTGACCGCGACCGAGCACGACCGCTGCCGCCCCGGCCTCAACCACCTCGCCTTCCACGCCGGCGACCGCGTCGAGGTCGACGCGCTCGTCACCGCCGCGCGGGCGCACGGCTGGACCCTGCTCTTCCCCGACCGGCACCCGTACGCCGGTGGCCCCGACGTGTACGCCGCCTATCTCGCCAACACCGACGGCTTCGAGGCCGAGCTCATCGCGTCGTACTGACATCGGCCAGAAGGGCCCGACGATTCGCGACACGCCGGGTCACAAGGGCCCGATGAACGGACGAGTTACGGGCGGGCGGCATCGGTGCTGGAGCGGACGACGAGTTCGGGGCGGAAGAGGTACTCGGTGTGGGGGGTGGCGTGGCCTCGGACCTCTTCGAGGAGGGCCTGGACGGCTGCCAGGGCCATCGACTGGACCGGCTGGCGGACGGTGGTGAGCGGCGGGTCGGTGAACTCGACCATGGGGGCGTCGTCATAGCCGACCACCGAGAGGTCACCCGGGACGGACAGGCCACGCTGGCGGGCGGCGCGGATGACGCCGAGGGCCATCATGTCGGAGCCGCACACCACGGCCGTGACGCCGGCGTCGAGGAGACGGCCGGCAGCGGCGGCGCCGCCCTCGACGCCGAACATGCTCAGCGCGACCCAGGAGTCGAGCTCACCGTCCGAGACGCCGAACCGCGCCTTCATCGTGGTCCGGAACCCGGCGAGCTTGCGCTGCACGACCAGGAACCGGTCCGGTCCGGACGCGAACCCGATCCGCCGGTGCCCGAGGGCCGCGAGATGCGCGACGGCCAGCTCCATCGCGGCGTGCTCGTCCGAGGAGATGAACGGCGCCGCGACGTCGTCCAGGTACCCGTTCACGAACACCACCGGCAGCCCGCGGTCCACCAGCGCCTGGTAGCGCTCGTGGTCGGTGCCGGTGTCCGCGTGCAGCCCGGAGACGAAGATGATGCCGGAGACCCCGCGCTCCAGCAGCATCTCGACGTACTCGTCCTCGGTCGCCCCGGACGGTGACTGCGTGCACAGCACCGGTGTGTAGCCGCGCTGTGACAGCGCCGCCTCGATGACCTGCGCGAACGCCGGGAAGATCGGGTTGGTCAGCTCCGGCATCACCAGCCCGACCAGACCCGCCGACCGGCGCCGCAGCCGCGCCGGCCGCTCGAACCCGAGCACGTCCAGCGCGGTGAGCACCGACTGCCGGGTGTCCTCGGAGACACCGGGCTTGCCGTTCAGCACGCGCGACACGGTCGCCTCGCTGACCCCGGCGTGGGTAGCGATGTCGGAGAGGCGGGCTCTGGTCACAAGTCCGCACTCTAACCGGCTCTTCAACCAACTTTCAGCAAGGAGCT
>DASXRB010000026.1:0-2137 GCA_036506875.1 Kribbellaceae bacterium
GAGTAGAGTCAGTCGTTCCATGGGCACTCATGGTCCGTTACCCCCTGGTATAGGGTTGGTGGCGCCTGGGTGCTCTGTTTCTTCCGTTCTTACTTGCACCACCACCCAACTGGATGCGCTCACTGGACATAGGGTCGCGGCGATGACTCGGGGTAGCCGCCGCGCTCCCGCGGGGTCGACAGACCCGCCAGGGGTGGCCGAGCCTCGGTGGTGGGCTGGGGGTGTGTTGTGCGTTCTGGCGTGAAGGCCACGCTGTCGGCAATCGCGATCGGTGCGGTGGTGGTGGCGCTGCCAGCCGCGCCAGCCGTGGCGGCGGGGGCCGCCCACGATCGTCTGGTGAGCGCCGTTCCGGGATCGAACACCCCGGACGTGAACAACGGGGCGGTGTACGCGATCACCCAGGTCGGCAACCGGATCATCCTGGGCGGCACCTTCACCAGCGCGAGCCCGCGCGGCAGCACCACGGCGGTGACCAGAAACCACATCCTCGCCTTCGACGCCACCACGGGCGCGATCGACCCCGGCTTCGCGCCGAACCTCGACGGCGAGGTCGACGACCTCACCCCAGGGCCGTCGCCGAACACCGTCTACGCGGCCGGGTTCTTCAACAACGTCAACGGCGCCCGGTCGAAGGGCGTCGCGCTGCTCAACACGACCAACGGGCAGATGGTCACCGGATTCCGGGCGGCGCCGATGAACGGCGGCGTGTACGGCGTCCGGCTCGCCGGCGACCGGCTCATCATCGGCGGCATCTTCACCACCGTCGGCGACGTGCAGCACCAGGGCATCGCCACCCTCAACCCGGCCACCGGCGCGCTCGACCCGTTCATGAACGTGCAGTTCACCGAGCACCACAACTACGACGGCACGGGCGCCAGCGCCGCGGTCGGCCCGCGCAAGCTCGACATCAGCCCGGACGGCCACACGCTGGTCGCGATCGGCAACTTCAAGCGCGCCAACGGCCTGCTGCGCGACCAGGTCGTCCGGATCAAGCTCGACGGATCCGCGCCCGCGGTCGACTCGGGCTGGGCCACCGCCGCCTACTCGGCCGCCTGCTACCGGGACCGCTTCGACACGTACATGCGCGATGTCAGCTTCTCGCCCGACGGCAAGTACTTCGTCATCGTCACCACCGGCGGCGCCGGCAAGAACACCGACGGCACCAACTCGTCGTGCGACGCGGCGGCGCGCTGGGACATGGCGGCGACCGGTGGCAACGTCCGGCCGGCGTGGCTCAACTACACCGGCAAGGACACGCTCACCGCGGTCGCCATCACCGGAACCGCCGTCTACGTCGGCGGGCACCAGCGCTGGCTGAACAACACCTTCGGTTCCGACTCGGCCGGTCCGGGCGCGGTGCCGCGCCCCGGCATCGCGGCGCTCGACCCGGTCAACGGCCTGCCGTTCTCGTGGAACCCGGGCCGTCACCCGCGCGGCATCGGCGCGTTCGCGCTCTTCGCCAACGCCCAGGGCCTCTACGTGGGCAGCGACACCGAGTACATCGGCGACCACCAGTACCAGCGCAAGCGCGTCGCGTTCTTCCCGCTCGCCGGCGGGAAGGTGGTCCCGCCGACGACCACGGCGACGCTGCCGTCCAACGTCTACCTCGCCGGGCTGCCCAACTCCTCGGTCACCGGCGTCCTCTACCGCGTGAACGCGGGTGGGCCGGCGCTCGCGGCCACGGACGGCGGCCCGGGCTGGCTGGCCGACCAGGCCGCCACCAGCCCGTACCGCAACTCCGGCAGCAGCGTCTCGAACTACTCGGCGGTGCCGTCGGTGGACGGGACGGTCCCGAGCAGCACGCCGCGGGCGATCTTCGACAACGAGCGCTGGGACATCGGTGCCAAGGGCGACGGCCAGGAGATGCGCTGGTCGTTCCCTGTCGCCGCGGGCACGCCGGTCGAGGTGCGGCTCTACTTCGCGAACCGCTGGAGCGGCAGCAGCCAGGTCGGCCAGCGCGTCTTCGACCTCACGGTCAACGGCACCCTCGTGGCGGACAACTTCGACATCGTCGCCGCCGCGGGCCACAACGTGGGCACCACCCGGAAGTTCGAGACCACCAGCACCGGCACGGTCACCATCGACTTCGGTCACGAGGTGCAGAACCCGCTGGTCGACGGCATCGAGATCGTCAAGC
>DASXRB010000027.1:0-4848 GCA_036506875.1 Kribbellaceae bacterium
GGCCGTGCGGGGGCTGTCGTCGTGCCCGCTGAGCGATCCTCGGCCGACGGGTTCGCGCTGACCGCCGACGTGGTCGAGCGGGCGATCCTGCGGGCGCGCGAGCACGGGCAGGCGTTGCGGGCGGTGGCGCTGCTGTCGCCGGACAACCCGACCGGCCAGGTGTACGACGCGGCCACGCTGACCGCGGTCGCGGAGGTGGTGCACGGGCACGGGCTGCAGCTGATCGTGGACGAGGTGTTCGCGGGATCGGTGTACGACGGCACCTTCGTGAGCGCGGCGACGGTGGACGTCATACCGCCGCAGCGGCTGCACCTGGTGTGGGGGTTCGCGAAGGACTTCGGCCTGGGCGGGTTCAAGGCCGGGGTGCTGCACTCGACCGACCCGCAGGTGCTCGCGGTGGCGCGGCGGTTCGCGTTCCTGTCACCGGTGTCGAGCGACACCCAGGTGCTGTTGCGGGGTCTGCTGGCCGACGATGAGTTCACCGCGCGGCTCGGCGCGGAGTGCGCGGAGCGGCTGGGGGAGGCCTATGCGGGTACGACGAAGGTGCTCGCCGAGCACGGCGTCGGGTTCGTGCCGGCCGGGGCCGGGTTGTTCGTGTGGGCGGACCTGCGGCCGTGGCTGGACGAGCCGACGTTCGAGGCCGAGGCCCGGCTGTGGAGGCGGCTGCTGGACGAGGCACGGGTGCTGGTGGTGCCGGGTGCGGAGTTCCACTGCGGCGAGCCGGGGTGGTTCCGGGTGTGCTTCGCGGCGGCGCCGGACATGGTCGGGGCCGGGCTGGAGCGGCTGGTGCGGGCGCTGGGGTGAGTCAGCCGCGCTTGACGGCGACCAGCAGGCCGTCGCCGACCGGGAGCAGGGCCGAGACCAGGTCGTCGTCCTCGCGGACGGCGCGGATCAGCTCGCGGATAGCGACCGTCTCCGGGTCCCGCTGGGCGGGGTCGGCGACCCGGTCGTGCCACAGCGCGTTGTCGAACGCGACCATGCCACCGGGCCGCAGCAGCCGCAGCGCCTCGGTCAGGTAGTGCCCGTACTCGCGCTTGTCCGCGTCGCAGAACACCAGGTCGTAGTGCCCGTCGGTGAGCCGGGTGAGCACGTCCAGCGCGGCGCCGGCGATCAGCCGGACGCGCTGGGACGGGATGCCGGCCGCGGTGAAGGTCTGCTTGGCCAGCCGCTGGTTCTCCGCGTCGATGTCGACCGTGGTGAGGGTGCCGTCGGCGCGCATCCCGCGCAGCAGGGCCACCCCGGACACCCCGGTGCCGGTACCGATCTCCACGACGGCCTTGGCGTCGACGGCCGCCGCGAGCATGGTCAGCGCGGCCGCGCCGCCCTGCCCGATCGGCACCACGCCGGCCTCGACCGCGCTCGCCCGGGCGCCGGTGACGACCTCGTCCTCACCGGTGTACTCCTCGGCGTACGCCCATGAGCCGGGCGTGATTCCCGTGGCGATGATTCCCTCCTCGGCACGCGTCGTTCGTAGGAATCCTTGCCGCAGCCTAGCGGTGTTGTGACGTTTCGCGCACGACGTGTTCATTCATGCTCATAGACTTCACCCACCGAGCAGATATGATCGTGCTAACGATGTCCTGTCCGAGAGGTGGTGACCGAGTGAGTCCACGCGTGGCCGGTTCATGCCTTGATGACGTCGATCCCCGCCTCGATGAACGGCGTCAGCACCTCGTCGTCGGCCTGGACGTCGGTGACCAGGGTGTCGATCACGGACAGCTCACAGATCCGCGCGAACGCCCGATGGCCGAGCTTGGACGAGTCGGCCACGACCACGACCTTCGCGGCCCGGCTGGCGATCAGCGCGTTGATGTTCGCCTCGCCCTCGTGGTGCGCGGTGGCGCCGGTCGCGTCGAGGCCGTCGACGCCGAGGAAGGCGATGTCCAGCGCCAGGTCGGCGAGGATCCGGTGCGACAGCGGGCCGATCATCTCGTACGACTGCGGCCGGGCGACGCCGCCGGTCAGCACCATCTTCACGTGCGGGCGCACGATCAGCTCGTTGGCGATGTTCAGCGCGTTCGTGACCAGCGTGAACGCGGGTTCGCCGTGCTCGGCGGACAGCTCCGGGCGGGTGGCCAGTGTGCGCGCGACCTCGCTGATCGTCGTACCGCCGTTCATCCCGATCACCATGCCGCGGCGCACCAGCGCCGACGCGGCCTGCGCGATCCGCTGCTTCTCCGAGGCGAACCGCGCCGACTTGTAGCGCAGCGGGAGGTCGTACGACACGGCGTTCGCGACCGCGCCGCCACGGGTGCGCGTGAGCAGCTGCTGGCGTCCGAGATGGTCCAGGTCACGACGGATCGTCGCGGCCGAGACCTGAAGCTGCTCGGCGAGCTCGTCGACGTCGATGCTGCCCTTCTCGGCCAGCGTCTCCAGCAGGGTGTTCAGCCGTTCGTACCGCTTCACACCAACCCCTCCTTCTGCGCATTCGGTCAGCCCCATGACTGCCGGATGCCCCATTCGATCATGTTCGAGCAGCTTCGACCATCACCATCGACGGAGAAAAGATGAGCAGTGCTACGCCATACGTGACCAGCGAGATCGCGACCCAGCCGGAGCTGTGGCGTCGCGTGTCGGCCGACATCGAGCGGTACGCCGACATGCTGCCCGGTGAGGGCCAGCGGGTCGCGGTCGTGGGCTGCGGCACGTCGTGGTTCATGGCGATGGCGTTCGCCAGTCTGCGCGAGGCCGGCGGCCACGGTGAGACCGACGCGTTCGCCGGCTCGGAGTTCCCGTTCGGGCGTTCGTACGACCTGATCGTGGTGATCTCGCGATCGGGTACGACGACGGAGGTGCTGGATCTGATCCGTCGTACCGACATCCCGACGGTGGCGATCACGGCGACGGCGGGGTCGCCGATCCTGGAGCTCGCGGACCGGTCGATCCTGCTCGACTTCGCCGACGAGCTGTCCGTGGTGCAGACGCGGTTCGCGACCACGACGCTGGCGTTGCTGCGGGCGTCGTTGGGGGAGGACCTTTCGAAGGCGGCCGCGGATGCGGAGACGGCGATGGGCGTGGAGGTCGAGGAGCTCGCCAAGCTGGAGCAGCTGACGTACCTGGGCACCGGCTGGACCGTCGGGCTCGCGCAGGAGGCCGCGCTGAAGCAGCGCGAGGCATCGTCGGCCTGGACCGAGGCGTACCCGGGCATGGACTACCGGCACGGCCCGATCTCGATCGCGCAGCCCGGGCGCGGCGTCTGGATCTTCGGCGAGGCCCCGGAGGGCCTGGTCGACGACATCACCGCCACCGGCGCCACGATCGTCCACCACCCCGACCTCGACCCGATGGCGTCGCTGGTCGTGGCCCAGCGCGTAGCCGTAGCCCGAGCCCTCGGTCTCGGCCTCGACCCCGACCAGCCCCGCAACCTGACCCGCTCGGTCATCCTGGACTGAGCGCGCGGAGAAGATCCGCATGTGACCGAGGACGGTTCCAAGCAGAGGGTGCCGGACGCCGATCCGGACTACGACGCGGAGCTGACAAGCGGGCCACGCTCGACGGCCTCGACCATGGTCTCGCGCTCGCCGGGTGGGATCCATTCGACCCACCAGTCCGCGCTCGCCTCCGCGACCGCGCGGATGTGCTCGCGCTCCGCGTCCCAGTCGGCGCCGCGTCGACTGCCGCCGACCACGATCGTGTACGGCCGGTCGCCGGCGGCGGCGCGCAGCGCCCGGACGTCGTCGGGCGTCATGTACTCCCACGGCCCGCCGTGTGTGTCCCTGTACAGGCACGATCCGTCCCAGCGCGCGGCGCGGCGGGTGGGTCGCGGATTCGGGTAGCCGCCGCCGATCCAGATCGGAACCCGCGGCTGCTGCACGGGCAGCGGCCGGAACGTGACCTCCTCGATCCGGAAGTGCCGGCCCTCGAAGCTGAACGGTTCCCCGCTCCAGAGTCCGGCGATGATCTCGAGGCCCTCGTCGAGCAGCTCGGCGCGTGTGCGTGGATCTCGTTCCTCCCCGAAGCGGGCGAAGCTCGCGTCTGCGGTCGTCAGCGCCTCGCCGGTGTCGCCGAGGCCGACGCCGAGGATCATCCGCCCGCCGGAGAGCTGGTCGATTCCGGCTGCCTCGCGCGCGACGTTCCACGGGCGCCTGCGCGTGAGCGGCGTGACCTCGGTGCCGAGCCGGATCCTCGCGGTGCGCGCGGCGATGGCGGCGAGGGCGATCCAGGTGTTGCACGTCGGGGCCGCGGGATCGCCTTGGTAGCAGACGTAGTCCTCGAGGAAGAGGCCGTCCCACCCGGCCGCCTCACTCCGCTCGCCAAGCTCGGCGAGGAAGCGCGGATCGCCGCACTCGCCGCCGGTCGGCAATGACAGCCCGTATTGCATGGTCGCCAGTGTTCCCATCTCCCATCCCCGATTATTGCCGTCAGCAGCCCTTCCGTCTTGGAGCGCTGGGATCTGGGAGCGCTCACGCAGACCGGTAGGCGCCGTGCCACGCGGCCGTAAACTGCGGGGCGGCAGGCCCGAACGGCCCGGCGAGTGAGCAGGCAGACCTAGGGAGACCGTGTGAGTCACACCGTTGTGGCTGAGTTGGTGGCCAGTGTTCTGACGGTCGTCGCGCGGGCCGGGGACGAGGTGGGGCCGGAGGACACGCTGGTCATCCTGGAGTCGATGAAGATGGAGATCCCCGTGCTGGCCGAGGTTTCCGGGACGGTCATCGACGTCAAGGTGGCCCAGGGGGACGTCGTACGCGAGGGCGATCCGATCGCGGTCATCGAGGAGCGCTGACCGGGCGCGCCGACACCGTCTACGCCGCGCCGTACGGCGGGAACTCACACGCCGCGGGCCACGTTGAGCGGGTGTAACGCCCAGGTCTCAGGGTTGTACCAGGGTTGACCCGACGTGTGGAGAGG
>DASXRB010000028.1:0-21664 GCA_036506875.1 Kribbellaceae bacterium
GACTTGGCCGGCACGCCTTCATCTAGCATTCGCGCGAACTGGCGACGAATCTCGGCGAGTTCTGTGCGAGGGATGCGCCGCTGCTTCACGGGAGAACCCTACCAGAATTCTTTAAACTCCGCTAGCTAAGTTTCTGCTTGGTATCTTGCCGTCTTTCATGTGGTAGATCTCGGCGGTCCGGTAGTGCAGTGTCTTGCCGCCTCGCGTTGCGGTGACATTCATCAGCTGAATTGCGTGCTCGTCGTTAGCGAGTACGTCATGCATGTCGGCCTTGATCTCGAAGTCGCCAACACTCTCCTGGTAACGCTGACGAAGCGCCTCCTTGCCCCGCGTCGGCTCCTCGCGACCGATCTCATGCCACTCGACGTCATCGGCCACCAGGACGTCGAAGGTGGCCTGTAAGTCTCCGTCCCTCATACGCTCGTCGAGCTCACGCAGGACCTTGGCGTTCGGATGCTCGTCCATCGATCTCGTTCTCCCTCAGCCACCCGCACGGGTATCCGTGCTGCCAAAGGTGGGTGCGCAGCCTACGCCAGTGCACGGGTCCGCGGCATCGCCGCCGTCAGCTGTTCGCTTTCGCCCGGTTCATGTCCAGCGGCCGGGGACACGCCCGACGATCGGGCCGACCTTGGACAACTCGGCAGATCATCCGGGGACGACGGCGATCAAGAACATCGGCGAGAAACATGGTGGCGGCACTTGAACCGCGCGGCCGCGTCGATTCGTACCCGGACCATGTTCGCGAACTCCACGGCCGCCGCGGAGCCTGCCGACCCCGCCGACCTGCTCGCCCGGGCGGCGGGCGGAGAGCACGCGGCGTGGGCAGAGCTGATCCGCCGGTACGCGCCGCTGCTGTGGTCGCGGGTGCGGCAGCACCGGCTTCAGCAGGCCGACGGCCTCGACGTGGTGCAGACCGCCTGGCTGCGGCTGGCCGAGAACATCGACCGCATCCACTCACCCGAGCACCTGGCCAGCTGGCTGACAACCGTCGTCAGCCGGGAGTGTCTGCGGACGCATCGGATGGGCAGTCGGGCGGTGCCGGCCGACGATGCCGATCTGGCCGCGGTCGAGCCTGCGGCAGGTCCGGAGCCGGCGGTCCTCGAGGCCGCCGAGCACGCCGCCTTGCGCAGCGCGGTTGCCGGGCTGCCGCCCAAGCGCCGAGCCCTGATGGCCGCACTGTTCGATGACGATCGTCGGTCGTATGCGCAGATCGCCAGCGAGCTGGGAATGCCGGTGGGCAGCATCGGCCCGACGAGGGCGCGCACCCTGGCCGACCTGGCGCGGATCATGCGCGAGTTGGGCTACGCAGCCTGACGCCGTGCCGCGCATGTCAGCCGCCGGCTTCCGTTGAGAGGAAGCGCACCGGCCCGGTGTGCGCCAGCTGGGCCAGCATGGCGCCGACGACTCTTGCCGCCTGGGAGGACAGGCGACTCGGCGCGGCGTGTGCACGGTGACGTCGGCTGACGGTCCACATGCAAGGAGGACGGTCGTGAAATCGAATGTTCCGGTGCGTCTGCTGAATGACGGGGGCAGCCTGCCGGCGATCGGGTTCGGTTGCTCGCCGCGGCTGGGTCCGGATGCGGAAGCGGTCGTGCGCAGCGCGCTGGACGCCGGGTATCGGCTGCTGGACACCGCTCTGCGGTATGGCACCGAGGAGGCGGTCGGCCGTGCGGTGGCCGGCTGCGGGCTGGCTCGCGAGGAGATCACCGTGACCAGCAAGCTGCCGGGCCGCTACCACGGCTACGCCGAGACCTTCACCGCGTTCACCCAGACGCTGGCGAATCTGCGGTTGGACCATGTCGACCAGTACCTGATCCATTGGCCGCTGCCCCGGCTGGACAGGTACGTCGACAGTTGGCGGGCAATGATCAAACTCAGGGAGGACGGGCTGGTGCGGTCGATCGGGGTATCCAACTTCACCCCGGAGCACCTGCGGCGGCTGATCGACGAGACCGGGGTGGTCCCGGCGGTCAACCAGATCGAGCTGCACCCCCAGTTCGGCCAGGCGCAGATGCGCGCCGTGCACGCCGAACTCGGCATCGTCACCGAGAGTTGGAGCCCCCTGGGCCGCGGCAGCGGTCTGCTGAGCGACCCCACCGTCACGGCGATCGCCGCGGCCCATGGCGTGAACCCGGCGCAGGCGATCCTGCGCTGGCACGTGCAACTCGGCGCGGTGCCGCTGCCCTTGTCGTCCAACCCGACCCGTCAACGGGAGAACCTCGACATCTTCGACTTCACCCTGACCGAACAGGACCTCGATGATCTTTCTCGGTTGGAGAGCGGGCGGCTCTGGGACCAGGACCCGGACACGTACGAGGAGTTCTGAGCGGCGCAATGGAAGCGGTGCAATGGAATGAGCACCCGACGCATGAGCGAGACCAGCACGGTCGAGCCGCAGGTGACGATCGCCTACGGCGACGAATCCAGGAACCAAGCGCTCGACCTGTACCTTCCCACAACCACCGATGGCGCCGCGCCGGTCGTGATCGCGATTCACGGCGGCGCGTTCGCGGTCGGCAACCGACGGTGGGAGCTCGACGCCCTTCCGGAGCTGTTGGCCCGCGGCTGGGCGGTCGCCTCGGTGGAGTACCGGCTGTCCGGCGAGGCCGTGTTTCCGGCGGCCGTGTGCGACGTGAAGCAGGCCGTCGCGTTCCTGCGCGAACACGGCGCGGCGTGGAATCTCGATCCGACCTTCTTCGCCGCGTGGGGCCGGTCCGCAGGCGGTTATCTCGCCGCGATGCTCGGCGTTACGACCGGTCAGAGCACGATGTTCGACCGCCTGGACGGTGATTCGAGCGTGCAGGCGGTCATCGACTGGTACGGACCCTCTGACTTCCTGCTCATGGACGTGCAGTTTGCGCAGGGTCCGCCCGAGGGCGCCGGTCCGGATGTACAGGTACACGACGACCCAGGATCACCCGAATCGCGATTCCTCGGTGCGCCGATTCAGGACGTTCCCGAACTGGCCGCCCAGGCGAATCCAATCAGCTACATCGCATCCAGCCCGGCGCTTCCGCCGTTCTTCCTTGCGGCCGGAACCAACGATCGTCTCGTGCCCCATCAACAAACCTTGATCCTGGACGCCGGGCTCCGCCGGCACGGCGGTAAGGTCGACCTACGTATGCTCCGCGGTGCCCGGCACGGAGACCCCCTCTTCGAGCAGACCCTGACCACACCCGCGTTTGACTGGTTGCGCAAGCTCCGAGCCTGATGGCGTCGCAGTCCGCGGCCAACGCACCGTGGGCGACCAGGTCGCGCGGTCCGGTCAGAAGTCGTGGGCCTCGTCGTACTCGTAGTCGCCCCCGGTGTCGTCCGTCCCGGCGTGGGCTGGGGGGCTGTGGTGCGGCGGCTCCGGCACTTGGCGGGGCTGCGCCTCAGATCCGAGGTTAACCTCGTGCACCAGGTCGTATGAGTAGTCGCCGGGCTGTTCCGGTCCCGATCGCTCCATCGCTGCGGCCCTCCAGATCGGCGGTGCTTTCGCCCACGACGGGCGGTCGCGGCGGGCGTCACCAATGTAGGGCCGGCGAGTCGGTGGCCACAACGGCGCCGGTCGCCCGCTTGGAGGTAGCGGGTGGTCACGCACGGCGATCAGCTCAACAGCTCGGCGGCACCGTCCTGGTCATTCGGACCACATTGACAGGACGTATGCGTTGGCTGGCGGGACTTTGTCGTGGAGGATTTCGCGATAGGCCGCTTCGACGGCGGGTGGCCCATGCTTGCGCTTGATCACCAGCCAAGCGTCGCACCACTCGGCGAACGGCCCCCACGCGTCAGCCATGCGGGCGTCCAGGCCACTGTGGCCCCATTCGCGTGTGCGTGCCACGATTCGGTCAGGGGCGGAAAAGGAGACCGACCTCGGATTGGCCGCGGGCTCGTCCGACGGCGTTAGCTGCGTTGCCGCCCATCCCTGCTGATGGGTCGCGCCGGCGACAACGGTTTGTCGCAGCTGATCGCCGAAATGCCGAAGGACGGCGTGCTGCAATTTCGCGTTTCCAGCCAGGTCGATGAATGTGACGGTTCGCCGGTCGAGGGTCTCGACCGAGCCATATCCAATGACGCTGTCGTAGACGCCGAGGTCGGCGAGGAAGGAGACCTTCGTATCCGAGGTCAGACCGACGACCCGAGCGCCGCGTCGGGCAAGCAGGAATGCGGCTCCGAGTGCGGCCTTGCTCGAGGCGCTCGACATGAGCACAGTGTCGGCTCCGAACAGCTCGTTCTCGGCGAGATAGTCGTCGAGCAGGAACGACAGAAAGAACAATGGCCGCAGCATTGTCTGCTGGTCCTCGCGGTCGGGATCATATCCCGGGTCGGTGTCGACGCGCCGGTAGGCGTTGTAGGCCGGTGGCAGTTGCGCGCGGTGCGGCGCAACGTCGGCGAAGCCTTTGCTGCCGACGCGGCCGGGCGTGACGATCACGTGGGTCGCCATCGGGCAGTAGCCGAATACTCGAACGCCCTCGGCGAGTGCGTCGGTGGCGCTGTCCATAACGTGCGCGAAGCCCCAGACCGGGATCCGACCCCAGCCGTCGGTCGCGGGAAAGAAATCCCAGTATCGCAGCGTATCGCCGAGCAGGGCATAGGAGATGTTGTTGGCCGAGCAGCCGAAGCGCTCGACCCGCATCAGCACCTGACCGTCGCGCAGCCGAGGAAGCCGGGTCTCGACCACCCGAACGCGGTCCAGCTCGTCTCGCCGGACCTCGAGATCCAGCATCCGCGTCCCGAACGGCATGGCGGCCATGTTAGGCTTAACTTGAACTCGACGTCAAGTTCAGATTGGAGGTGGACCACCATGCCGACCGAGACCGCGGCTTCCGTCCGGCGCACCAAACGGCCACGAGCGGACGCGGTCCGCAACCGCCGCGCGTTGATCCGCGCCGCGCGCGAGGTCTTCGAGCGTGACGGGTTCGTCCACGCCCGGATCACGGATATCGCTGATGCCGCGGGTGTCGCGCACGGCTCGTTCTACTCACACTTCGACGGGAAGGACGCGGTGCTCGCGGCAGTCCTGGCCGAGGTGCAGGAGGAAATGCTGCACCCGGGCCCGGCAGCCGCCATGGCCGAGGCGTCCGATGAGGCGTCCGATGAGGCCTCCGATGAGGCGTCTGATGGGTCGTCCGATCCGGTCGCCGCGATCGAGGCAGCCAACCGGGCCTACCTCGAGGCCTATCGTCGCAACGCCAAGCTGATGGCCTTGCTCGAGCAGGTCGCCACGGTCGATGAGGACTTCATGCGGCTGCGCCTGGAGCGCACCGACGTGTTCGTGTCGCGCAATGCCGCCGCAATTCGCCGCCTGCAACGCGACGGCCTTGCAGATCGGGCACTGGACCCCGACCTGGCCGCGCTGGCGGTCTCGACGATGGTGAGCCGCACCGCGTATGCCGTGTTCGCGGTCGGGCACAAGTCGGTCGACTTGGACGAGCTTGTCGCCACGCTGACCCGTCTGTGGGTGGGCGCGCTCGGCATCCGCACCACGGAAACCACGACGGCGCAGGACTGAGCCGCGAGCTTGCGTGGGACCGGTCAACGGCCGAGGCGCGCACGCACCTGGGGCCGGCGCAGCGGCGGCACCGTCGCCGGCGGCTGCCGGCGTGCCGGCAGCACTTCGAGCAGCCGCTGGGTCGTCGCGGTCACCTCGGCGACGGCGGTCTCGAACGCCAGGTTCGCTGCCGGCGGCGGTTGCCGCAGCCCGCTGACCTTCCGGATGAACTGGCGGGCGGCTGCCTCGATCTCCTCGTCTGTGGCCGGCGGCTGCAGCCCGCGGAGCTCCGTGATGTTGCGACACATGTTCCCACGCTAACCCGCCGGCCCTGGCGGCGAGGTGGTCGCAGCGGTCGAACCTGCAGCCAGGCGGCCTCGGTGACGGCAAGATGGGCCCGTGACCGGGGCTGGCGGGGGGTCCGAGGAGCAGCTGCTGGCCGACGCGCGGCTGGGCGACGCGGCGGCTTTCGAGCAGCTCGTGCGGTGGCATCGCAACGAGCTCTACGCCTACTGCTACCGGATGCTCGGCTCGGTCCAGGACGCCGAGGACGCGGTGCAGGAGACGCTGCTCGGAGCGTGGCGGGGCCTCGCCGGTTTCGAGGGCCGGAGCTCGCTGCGGACATGGCTCTACCGCGTGGCGACCAACGCCTGCCTGCGTCTGAGTTCGGTGCGACCCCGGCGGGTGCTGTCGTTCGACCACGGCCCGGCCCGCTCCGATACCCGCGATCTCGGCGAGCCGGTGTCCGGCCCGGTCTGGCTCGAGCCGTGGCCCGACGATCTGCCCGCGGACGACGAGCCCGACCCGGCGGCGGCCTACCTGCGGAGGGAGAGCGTCGAGCTGGCCTTCGTCGCGGCGCTGCAGCACCTGCCGGGCAACCAGCGCGCGGTGCTGATCCTTCGTGAGGTGCTCGGGTTCACCGCGGCCGAGGTCGCCGGGATGCTCGACACCACACCCGCGTCGGTGAACAGCGCGATGCAGCGCTCAAGGGCGGCGGTGCGGCAGCGGATTCCACCACGCACCCAGCAGGCCGAGCTGGCTGCGCTGGGCCCGGGCGGGCGCCGTGAGCTGGTGGACGAATTCGTGTCGGCGTGGGAGCGGGCCGACGTCCACGCGCTGGTGGGGCTGCTGGCGCGGGACGCCCGGTTCACCATGCCGCCGCTGCCCGCGTGGTTCGACGGTCGCCGGGACGTGGCACGGTTCCTCGCCGATCGCGTGTTCGCCACGCCGTGGCGGCTGGTGGCGGTGCAGGCGAACGGGCAACCCGCGTTCGCCTGCTACCAGCACGACGGGGAGCGGTTCCGGCTGGGCGCGGTGAATGTGTTGAGCCTGCGTGACGGCCGGATCTGCTGGATCGCCAGCTTCCTCGACCCCCAGCTGCTGCGCCGCTTCGACCTGCCCATCGAGTTTCGCGCGCAGCGATGAATCCGGCGTCGACGGTGTCTCTCATCGGGTGACGGCTCGACCACCAACCTGAGGAGTACACGATGCGCAAGCTGATCGTCTCCAACATGATGTCCCTCGACGGCAATGTCGAGGGGCCCGGCGGCAACGTCATGGTGCTGCCGATGGACGGCTTCTTCGACGAGCAGAACCTGCAGCGGCTGCGGGCCGCCGACACGCTGCTGCTGGGCGCGACCACCTACCTGGGGCTCAAGGGGTACTGGCCGGCGGTGGCCGAGAACCCCGAGGTGTCCCCCGCGGTGGCCGGCAACCCCGGCGTGGCCGATCTGCACCGTGAGACCGGGCAGCGCAACAACGAGATCCAGAAGGTCGTCGTGTCCGACTCCCTGATCGAGGACGACACCGCGCCGTGGACCGACACCACGACGATCGTGCGACGGGCGGATGCCCGCCGGGCCGTCACGCAGCTCAAAGACCGGCCGGGTAAGGACATCCTGATGTTCGGCAGCCGGACGCTCTGGAACGACCTGCTGGTCGCCGGGCTCGTCGACGAGCTGCACCTGATGCTCGGCGCCGCGGTTCTCGGCGCGGGGACCCCGGCCTTCGGCGCCGGGCCGGTCCCACCGCTGCGGCTGGTGAGCACCCGGCGCCGTGACGGCTCCAACAACCTGCTGTTGCAGTACGAGGTCGTCAATCACGGCGCATGACGGCGCGGAACGGCATTTCCCCGGCTGTCGCTCTGGTCAGGGCTTGGTTCGGTAGCGGAGGTGAACCACGCCGTTGCCGAACCGGCGTTCGTCCATCAGTTCGAGCTCGAGGCGGACGCCGTCGGGGAGGGACTGAGTGCCGCCGCCCACGATGATCGGCGTGAGGAACAGCTGGCACTCGTCGACCAGGCCGGCCTTGAACGCGTGGGCGGCGAGCCCGGGACCGCCCACGGTGATGTCCCGCGCCGTTGAGGCCTTCATCCGCCGGACCGCTTCCGGGTCGAATTCTCGCTCGATCCGCGTCCTGGCGCTGGAAACCGTCTGCAGTGTCCTGGAGTACACGATCTTGTCGGCCGCCCGCCATATCGCCGCGAAGTCCCGGGTGGCGGGTGGCTGGTCGGCGAGGGCGATCGTTTCCCAGGCGACCAACACCTCGTACATCCGGCGCCCGTAAAGATGTGTGCCGACGGTGCTGATGAGGTCATTGACGTAGGTGTGCACTTCCTCGTCCGGCTCGGCCCAGTCGAAGTTGCCGTCCTCGTCCGCGACGTAGCCGTCGAGAGATGCGATCGCCGAGTAGATCAGCCTGGCCATGAGGGGCCTCCTGGTCTCTGCGGGATACGGCCAGCCGCGCTGGCCGGCGGCGCAGTCACATTAGCGACTCGCGGCGCCAGACGGCCTACCGTCAGGTGCCTGTCACGGCATCGGTCGTTTTCCGTCTGGCCGGCCCGCATCGCTGACATCAGGAAGGAGGCTCAGCCGATGACCACGTGGACCAGAGACGAGCTAACCAAGATCGGAAGAGCGGACGAGCTGCAGATCGCGCCACTGCGGCGCGACGGCACGCTGCGCAACTCGGTGACCGTCTGGGTCGTTCGCCACGGCGACGAGCTCTTCGTCCGCTCGTACAGGGGCCGTGGGGGATCCTGGTTCCGCGGCGCCCAGGTACGCCACGAAGGCCACATCCGGGCCGGCGGCGTCGACAGGGACGTCACCCTTGTCGAAGAGACCGACCCCAGCATCAACGACCAGGTCGACGCCGCCTATCGCACGAAGTACCGCCGCCACAGCGGAACCTACGTCGACCCCATGGTGGCTGCCGAGGCGCGAGCCACGACGCTCAAGCTGGTGCCGCGCTGAACAGCGCCCTGCCTATTTGCGATACAGCGGACGATCACGCGGGCCTTCACGCTCCGCGCGCTAGGCTCGGGCAGGCTCGTGAGGAGGGCGATGTGTCGTTTGAGTACCACGACGCGCTCTACCACGTCGGCGTCCGGGTTCGCGACCTCGAGGCCGCGATGGAAGAGCTCGGTGCTGGCCTGGGCATCAGCTGGGCCTCGGTTGTCGAGCGGGACCAACCGGTCTGGACGCCTGCCGACGGCGCGTTCACGACGCCGCTGCGCTTCACGTACTCCTGCCAGGGCCCGCAGCACGTCGAGCTGTTGCAGGGTGCTCCCGGCTCGCTGTGGGACGGCAACGACCTGCCCGGCCTGCACCACCACGGCGTCTGGGTCGAGGACGTGGCGGCGGAGACCGAGCGCCTGATCGCTGCCGGCTGGACGCTGGAGATGGCCCAGAAGCCGCCAGAGCAAGGGTACGGGTCCATGACCTACGTGCGCTCGCCGAGCGGGTTCCTGCTGGAGCCGGTCACGGTCGCCGTGCGCCCGCGATTCGAACGGTGGTGGGCCGGCGGGTCCTTCAGCTGACCCTGACTTCGGTCGGACCGGCTGTCGGGCCGCTTACTCCTCGTCCTCCGTCGTGGTGGCAGACTCCCAGTTCGGCGACGTCTGGCGGGCGAGGAAGAACATGCTGGCGATTTCCTGCACGATGGCGTAGCCGGAGCGGAACTCGTACTCGGCCATCCAGGAGCTCACCTGGCCGTCGCGCAGCCCTTCGAAGGCCTCGCGCATCCGCTGCAGCGCCGATTCGAACTCGTCGCGCTTATCCGGAAAATGCGTCCCCACCACGGCTCAGTACGCCGCCGTCCCGCCGTCGACACTGTAGATCGACCCGGTGATGCCCGCCGCGACATCCGAGGCAAGCAGCAGCGCCACCGCGGCGACCTCGTCCAGCGTGTTCGGCCGCTTGATCGCCGACTCCTCGGCGAACAGGTCCACCATCTGCTCGAAGGTCAGCCCCATCGCCTCGGCGGTCCGCGGGCCATTGGTCAGGATGATGTCGGTGATCACGAGGCCTGGGCAGATCGCGTTGACCGTGATGCCTTCCGTCCCGACCTCCTTGGCGACCGCCTTGGTGAACCCGTTGATGGCGTGCTTGGCGGCGACGTACGGGCTGAGCACCGGCTTGCCGTGCTTGCCCTCGATGGAGGAGACGTTGATGATCCGGCCCCACTTCTGCGGCAGCATGTGCCGCAGCGCGGCGCGGGTGCCCCAGAACGTCGAGTACAGGTTCCACTTCATGCAGAGGTCCCAGTCCTCGTCGTAGAGGTCGACGCAGGGCACCAGCCGGGCCGCGCCGCCGGCGTTGTTGACCATGATGTCGATCCGCCCGAAGCGTTCGACGGCGGCCTCGACGGTGCCCTCGACGCCATCCTTGGTGGTGGCGTCGCCCTGGTGGTACTGCACGCGGTCGGGGTCGCCGAGCTCCGCGGCCACCTGCTTGCCGCGATCGGCGTTGCGGCCGTTGACGACCACGCGCGCGCCCTCCCCGAGGTACGCCTCCGCGATCGCGCGGCCGATGCCCGCGGTGCCCCCGGTGATCGCTGCGACCCTGCCCTCCAGCTTCATCGATAGCCCCTTTCCTCATGGACGTCCAGGCCGAGGCCGATCCCGAAGTAACTTGAGACTGACTTCAGTAGCTTCGGGCTAGCGGACGGTGCCGTCAAGCCGTCGTCGGTCGTCCCCGGTCGGGAGCGACCCGCGGCCGCCAGTCCGTCCGGGCGGTCATTGACCAGCTCAACGGGGTCACGGACACCACCTCGTCCAGGATCACGGCCTGGATGTCGCTGCCGGATTCCAGGCGGTCCTCGTCGACCACCGCCTCGACCAGCAGGCGCAGGGGATCGGCGTGCACCCGCGCACCGTCGGGCAGACGCTGCACGTAGTACGGCTGCCGGCTCTGCACCGTGCGGCGCACCTGCGTGCCGGTCGTCGCGCCGCGCGGCACGTTGAGGTTGAGCAACGCCACCTCGGCCGGTAGGCCCTCGTCGAGGATCTGGCCCGCCAGCGCGGCAGTGAAGAACATGGCCGCCGTCCAGTCGACCTGCCCGAATGTGCGCCACGACGAGATGTCGGCCTGGATGGACGCGGCGATGCCCGGGATGCCGTGCACCTCCGCCTCGAGCGCCGCCGAGACGGTACCGCTGATGCCGAGCGCGCCGCCGATGTTCTCGCCGTAGTTGATGCCGCTGACGCACAGGGCGGGCTTGCGGTCGGCCAGCTCGAGCAGGGCGTGTGTGACGGCCATGACCGGCGAGCCGACCACCGCGAAGGCGGGAACCGTCTCCCCGGCGACCGTGAGCTCGTGCCGGATGATCGCACCGAATTCCGTCCCGGTGAGAAACGCCCGGCTCATCGACGTCTGCTGCGTCGCAGGAGCGACGATCAGCAGCTCGCCGAGCGGCGCGACCGCCTCCGCGGCGGCCCGCAGTCCGGGTGACGCCACGCCGTCGTCGTTGGTGACGAGGATCAGCGGCCGCACGGTCGGTCCGGCCGTCACGAGGTCCGGTCGCGCATGTGCGAGCCGGTACGTTCGGTCAGGACACCGGCGCCCGGTGATGTCACAGCGGCCTCCGAAGGTTGGACGTGGCGCGATTACGATCCAAGGATCAGCGTCCGGTGAACGTCGGGGCGCGTTTGTCCCGGAACGCGGTGAGCGCTTCGCGCATATCCGCCGTGCCGGCGGCAAGGGCCTGGATGCGGTTCTCCAGGTCGACGGCGGCCTGCAGGGACGGAGCGTCGACGTTCTGCTGCACCGCCTGCTTGGTCAGCCGGACACCGAGCGGGCTGTTCGCGACGATCGTGCTGGCGAGCTCGAGAGCGGCGGGCAGCAGCTCGTCGGCGGGCACCACCTGCTTCACCAGCCCGATCCGGAACGCCTCCTCGGCGTCGACGAAGCGTCCGGTCAGCAGGATGTCGTAGGCGTGGCCGAGACCGACGATCCGGGGCAGCGCCCAGGTGCTGCCGCAGTCGCCGCCGGTGAGCCCGACCTTGATGAAGGCCGCGTTGAAGCGGGCGCCCGCGGCGGCAATGCGGATGTCGGCGGCCAGCGCGAGGGAGAATCCGGCGCCAGCGGCGGCCCCGTTGACCGCGGCGATCACCGGTATCGGGACCCGCTGGAAGCAGGTGATCGCCCGGGCCCACGACTCCTGGCCGCGGAGGAACTCCGTGGTGGTCATGTCGGGCAGCGTGCTCGCGTCGTCGAGGTCGAGGCCCGCGCAGAAGGCCCGCCCGGCACCGGTGAGCACCAGCACCCGCACGCTCTCGTCCGTCGCAAGCCGGGTGCCGAGCGCGTGGAGGTCGTCGAACATCTGGAAGTTCAGGGCGTTGAGCCGCTCTGGTCGGTTCAACGTGGCGACGGCGACGTCGGGCTGCCGGTGGTCGAGCGTGAGTGTCTCGAACGGGCCCATGCAGCTCCCTCCGACCGTCTGCACCGGTATACGCCGCGACCAGCGGAACCGTCCAGTCCCGTGCGTACGGCCGACGGGACTTTCTTGACGGTGACCACAGTAAACGTCAAGGATGGCCGGTTAAGCCTCCTGTGCCGCCAGAGAATCAAGGAGCATGTGGTGACTCAGACGCCGGACCCGACGGAACTGGACGACTCCACCCGAGATGCGCTCGTGGCACTCGTCGTCCGCGGCATGATCCGCGGGGCGCCCGACGAGGCCACGAAGAAGCTCGTCGAGCAGGGCCTGGCCTTGGTCAAGGGACCGATCACCATGCCCATGCCGGAAGGCACCGCGGCCGCCGGCATGCTGATGCGGGTCCCGGCGGGCAGCGAGGACGAGCAGAAGATCGACAAGCTGTTCGACCGGTTCCTCCCGATCAACCGCCGGCTGCGGGAAGTGTGCTCGGCGTGGCAGACGCGCGCCGACGGCACGCCCAATGACCACACCGACGCGGCGTACGACGACACCGTGCGTGATCGGCTCGACGAGGTGCACTCGTCGATCGGGCCCATCCTGCGCCGCCTGGCGGAGGTGAAGCCACGGTACGCGTCCTACCGGCCGCGACTGCAAGCGGCGCTGGACAAGTTCGACGACGGCGAGTCGAACTGGCTCGCGTCCCCGCTGATCGACTCCTACCACACGGTCTGGATGCAGCTGCACCAGGAACTGATCCTCATGCTCGGCCTGACCCGCGCCGAGGACGAGGAACGCGAAGAACGCCTGGTCAGCGGGCGCGCCGGTTAGGTCGTGCCTGATGACCACCGCCCAGCAGGACGAACTGAAGGCACTGGCTGAGGCCGTCCGCGACCTGGCCGGCGACGCAGGCGGCGTGACGGCCGCCCGGCGTCGCTTCGACGCCGACCCGACCCCCGGTTACGACGAGCAGGTGTGGGGGCACCTCGGCCGGGACATGGGCCTGGCGGGGCTCGGCATCCCGGAGGACGTCGGCGGTGTGGGCGGCGGGTTGGCCGAGCTGACCGTGGTGGCCGAGGAGTTGGGCCGGTCCCTGCTGCCCGTGCCGTTCTTCTCCTCGACGGTGCTCGCCGGGCAGATCCTCGCTCGCGCGGCCACAGCTGGGGGCACAGCGGGGGCGGAAGGGCCCGACGTGCTCGCCGGGCTGGCGGCAGGTGAGCGGCTTGCCGCGTTCGCCGGCACCGACGCCGCCGGGTGTTGGCGCGCAGACCAGTTGGGCTCTGGCCGGCTGGGCATCGAGGTCACCGGTCACGACGGGGCGTGGCGGCTGAACGGCACCGCAGACTTCGTCCTGGACGGTATGGGCGCGGACTACCTCGTGGTCGCCGCACGCGGCGCGGATGGCTGCGACCTGTTCCTCGTGCCCGCTGGCGACCCGCAGGTGCAGCGCAGGCCGCTGGAGACGCTGGACCCCTCCCGCGCCGTGGCCGCAGTCGGCTTGGTCGACGCGGCGGCTTCCGCCCTCACCAGCGGCGGCACCGGCGCTCGAGTGGTCGACGAGGCGGTGGACGTGGCGCTCGTCGTGCTCGCCGCCGAGCAGGTCGGCGGCGCGGCCGCCTGCCTCGACATGGCCGTCGACTACGCGAAGATCCGTTACCAGTTCAGCCGGCCCATCGGTGGCTTCCAGGCGATCAAGCACAAGCTGGCCGACTTGCTGCTGCTCGTGGAGATGGGTCGCTCTGCGGTCGACCGCGCGCTGCCGGCCGCGGGCGATGCGCGCCGGTTGGCCGAGGCCGCCGCGGTGGCCAAGATCTGGTGCAGCGACGCCTACACCGCGGTGTCCGCCGAGAACGTGCACGTGCACGGCGGTACCGGCTTCACCTGGGAGCACGACGCCCACCTGTACTTCCGGCGGGCCCGCGCCGACGCGGCGCTGCTCGGCGATGCCGTCGTGCACCGCGAGCGGCTGGCCGCACTCCTGGGCTGGTAGACCGGCGTGTCCGCCGTTTCGTACACATGAATTGGGCGTTCTGGCACATTGCAATGTGGCGAAGCGCCCAACCCAGGTGTCCGAACACGCGGACACACGTGTCCGGACGCGCGGACACGCCGGGTAAGGAGCTAGGCGTTGCGGGGGAGCTTGGCGTACGGGACGCCCTTGTCGACGCGGGGTTCCCGCGGCAGGCCCAGCACCCGCTCGCCGATGATCGTGCGTTGTACCTCGTCGGTGCCGCCGGCCAGGCGGTAGCCGGGCGCACCCAGCACGTGCTCGGTCCAGGCGAAGGCGTCCGGCTCTCCGCTGTCGGCCACGAGCCGGGCACCCAGCAGCGACGCGGCCACGTCCCCGATGAGGGTGAGGTTCCGCGACGCGACCAGCTTGCCGATCGAGGCCCCCGGGCCGGGCGCGGCGCCGGCCGCTGCGGCCCGCGCGACCCGCTCGGTGGTCGCGGCGCGTAGCTCGGTCCGCACGTAGACGTCGGCAAGCTGCTGGCGCACCACCGGGTCCGCCGACCTGCCCAACCGGCGGGCCAGCGCGAGCAGGTCGGCGAAGCTGCCGCCCTTGCGGCGCGTGGCCTGGCCACTGGCCGTCCGCTCGAAGCCCAGCGTCGCGTTGGCGACCTTCCACCCGTCGCCGACGGCCCCGACCCGCATGTCGTCGCCGACGTGCACGCCGGACAGGAACACCTCATTGAACGACGACGCGCCGCTCATCTGCCGGATCGGGCGCACCTCCACGCCGGGCGCCTGCATCTGGATCAGGAACATGGTGAGGCCGGCCTGCTTGGGGACCTCCGGGTCGGTGCGTGCCAGCAGCAGACCGTAGTCGGCGAACAGCGCCCCGGAGGACCAGACCTTCTGCCCGTTGAGCACCCATCCCGTCTCGTCGCGCACCGCGCTCGTGGCCACCGCGGCGAGGTCCGAGCCCGCGGCCGGCTCGCTGAACAGCTGGCAGCAGAGCAGGTCGGAGCGCAGGAACGCGGTCGCGAACTTGGCGCGCTGCTCCTCGGTGCCGAAGGTGGCGATGGTCGGGCCCACCAGCCCGGTGGTGACGCTGATGAGCTCGGTCGACTGCGGCGTGGCGAAGGCGCGCTCCTCGTCGGTGAACGCGATGACGTAGCGCATCGACAGCCCGGCGCCGCCGAGCTCCTTCGGCAGGGCGATTGCGCCGTAGCCGGCGTCGTAGCGCTTCCTGCGGTACTCCCGGACCCTGTCGAGCAGATCGCGCTCGGCTTCCTCACTGATGTTCTGGAAGACCGAGTAGTCGCCGCCCTCCTCCGGGGTGTCCGCACGCCGCGGCAGCACCGACGCCAACCACGCCCGCACCTCGGCCCGCCACTGCTCGATGTTCGATTCGGGGTCCGGTTCGGCCATTGAGAATTACCCTTCGCGCTAGGCCATGAGTACGGTGCACGCGCTGATGCCGGGCGCGCCGTAGACGTGGGTGAATCCGATGCGCGGCGAGCCGGCCACCTGCCGGGCGCCGGCGCGTCCCTGCAGCTGAAGCACGACGTCGACGACCTGGCGCAGGCCCGACGCGCCGACCGGCTCCCCGTTCGCCAGGCAGCCGCCGTCGGTGTTGACCGGCAGCCGCCCGGTCGGTTCGGTATCGCCGCGATCGACCAGCTCCTGCTGCTGGCCGTGCTCGCAAAGGCCGGTCTCGGCCAGGTGGTACACCTCGGCACCGGCGTCGGTGTCCTGCAGCTGTGCCACCTGCACCTCGGCGGGCGTGATACCGGCCGCCGCGAAGACCGCTCTGGCCGCGTCCACGCTCGGGCTCTCGCCGGCCTCCGTCGGCAGCCACGGCGCGAAGACCTCGAACGATCCGAAGCGCCGGGTGCGCTTGGCGACCGCGGCCAGCCGGACCGGCCGCTCGCACAGGTCGGCCGCGCGGTCGCTGCGGGCCAGGACCACCGCCGCCGCACCCTCGCTCGGGGAGCAGATCATGTACTGGGTCAGCGGTGGGTTGATCACCCGCGCGGCCAGGATCTCCTCCTCGCTCAGCGATTTCCGCCGCCACGCGTCCGGGTTCAGCTCGCCGCACCGGAACGCCTTGGCGGCCACCTGCGCCAGCAGCCGATCCTTCAGCCCGTGCGTGTGCAGATACCGGCGGTCCTTCATCGCGAAGAACTGGCTGGTGACCATCAGGCCGGTCTCGGCATACCAGTTGCCGTGCCCGTAGTCGGCGGGGCTGGCGGCGAACGCACCGCGCGCGTGCTTGTCGAAGCCCACCACCATGGCGAGATCCGTCTCGCCGGCGCGGATGGCGCTGGCGGCGGTCGCCAAGGCGACGCCGCCGGTGGCGCAGCCGTTGCGGACGTTCACGAACGGCACTCCGGTGAGGCCCAGCACGGCGACGAGCGTGTCCGGCTTGCCGGAGACGTTGCTGCCGCCGACGGCGTAGCCGATGTCCGCCCAGCGCACGCCCGCGTCCGTCAGCGCCGATCGGATGGCGTGCGCGCCCATCGCCATGCCGCTGAAATGCGGATCGTGCCGGCCGAACGGGTACAGGCCGATACCGACGATGCTCACGTCGGTACTCATGGCGGGCCCCCGTCCGGCTCGAATGCGTAGGTCACCACGGTGTCGCCGTCCTCCCGCGACCAGAGCGGCCGCAGGACGAGCCGCATCGGCTGGTCGATCTGCAACGCCGCCTGGTCGCCCTCCAGGCGGGACTCGACGATCACCTCGCCGAGGTCGACGTAGCCGACGCCATACGGCTCGAACCCCGAGTCAGGGATGCGATAGGGCGCTTTCGGCTCGAACGCCTGCACCGTCCACGTCCACAGCGTTCCGCGGTCAGGCAGCTCCACATGAGTCAGCTGCGAGCCGGTGCACTTCGCGCAGCCGGTCTGCACGGGAAACGCGACCGTGCCGCAGTTCGCGCACCGCGAGCCGGCGAGCTTCGGGGGGTCGAGGGAGGCGAACAGCGCCGGCTCCACCGGTACGGCGGCCATCGCTCACCGCTCCGGCTTCGACCAGCGGGGCTGCTCGCCCGCTTCGATGGCCTTGCGGCGCTGGCTGATCGCCCGGCGCCCGATCGCCCACCGGTGCACCTCGGACGGCCCGTCGTAGATGCGGAACGGGCGCACCTCGCGCAGGTAGCGCGACAGCAGCACGTCCCCTGAGACGCCCAGCGCGCCGCACACCTGCACGGCCCGGTCGACGACCCGGTTGACGGCCTCAGCGACGAACGTCTTGGCGATGGACGATTCGGTGCCGCCGCGCTCCCCGCTGTCGAGCACCGCGGCGGTGTGCCGGATCAGCGCCCGGCTGGCCGCGATGTCGATCTCGTTGTCGGCGATGAGCTGCTGCACCATGCCCAGCTCGCCGAGGATGCCGCCGAATGCCTTGCGGGTCGCCGCCCAGTCGACCGCGATGTCGTGAGCACGGCGCGCCACGCCGAGCCACCGCATGCAGTGCGTCAGCCGGGCTGGCGCGAGGCGGACCTGGGCGTACGCGAAACCGCGGTCCACCTCGCCGAGCACCGCGTCCTCCGTGACGACGCAGTTCTCGAAGACGATCTCGCTGTGCCCGCCGAACTGCGCCTCGTCCAGCGTGTCGATGTCGCGGACCACGCGCATCCCGGGGTTGTCCGCGTCGACGAGGAACATCGTGGCGCCGCCCCGCTCCCCGGGCGATCCGCTGGTGCGAGCCATGCAGATGGCGAAGCCCGCGCCGTGCGCGCCGGTGATGAACCACTTCCGGCCGTCGATGCGCCAGCCGCCGTCGACCCGCGTCGCCGTCGTCGACAGCATCGCCGGGTCGGAGCCCGCGCCAGGGGCCGGCTCGGTCATGGCGAAGCAGGACCGGATCTCGCCGCCGGCGAGCGGCCGCAGGTAGCGCTGCTTCTGTTCCTCGGACGCGACGACCTCGAGCAGGTGCATGTTGCCCTCGTCCGGCGCCGCGCAGTTCATCGCGAGCGGGCCGAGCAGGGAGTAGCCGGCCTCCTCGAAGACAACCGACTGACCACGGACGTCCAGCCCGCGGCCGCCCCAGTCCTCGCCGACGTGCGGCGACAGCAGTCCGGCCTCCTTGGCCTGCCGCTGCAGCGAGCGGCGCGCCTCGTCGGGCCCGTCGTGGACCACGCCGCCGAGCTGCGCCTCCACCGGCATGACGACGTCGCGGATGAACCTGCGGGTCTGCTTGGCCAGCTCCTCGACGTGCGGCGCAACGGTGATGTCCACGGGTTCCTCCTGGTTCAGACCGCTGCCTCGTCGCCTGCGTCGTCGTCCGCGTCGTCAGGTGTGACCCGGACGAGCATCTTGCCGACGTTCGCGCCGGAGAGCAGCCCGATCAGCGCGTCGGCGGCGTTCTCGAGGCCGTCGACGACCGTCTCCTTGGACACCAGCTCGCCGGTGCGCAGCCACTCGGCGACCCGCTTCTCGAACTCCGGGCGAAGGTCCTCGTGGTCGCGGACGATGAAACCGCGCAGCGTCAGCCGCTTCAGCACCGCCTGGATCAGGTGGTGGACGCCCGGTGCGCCGGACGCGTCCTCCATCGTGGAGATCATCCCGCAGAGCGCCGCGCGGCCGCGGAGGTTCAGCGCGTAGAGCGCTGTCACCAGGTGGTCGCCGCCGACGTTGTCGAAGTAGAGATCGATTCCGTTGGGCGCGGCCTTGGTGAGGGCGGCTGCGAGCCCGCCGCGGTAGTCGATGCCCTCGTCGAAGCCGAGCTCGTCGACGAGCATTCGTGCCTTGTCCGGGCCGCCGGCGCTGCCGATGACCCGCGAGGCGCCGAGCAGCCGGGCGAACTGGCCGGCCGCGCTGCCGACAGCGCCCGCCGCGGCGGAGACGAAGACGACGTCGCCCTCGCGCAGCTCGCCGGCCCGGACCAGACCCACGTACGCGGTGAAGCCGGTCTGGCCGAGCAACCCGAGCCACGTGGACAGCGGCGCGAGCGCCGGGTCGACCTTGTACGCGCTGGCCGCATCGACCACCGCATAGTCGCGCCAGCCGAGCCGGTGCCGTACGTGGTCGCCGGCGGCGTAGCCCTGGGCGCGGCTCTCGATGACCCTGCCCACCGCGGAGCCGTCCAGTGGGCCGCCCACCGCGAAGTTCGTGGTGTAGTGCTTCTCCGTCGCCTCCATGCGCCCGCGCATCGAAGGGTCGACGCTCATGAACGTGTTGTGCACCAGCAGCTGCCCGTCCTCGAGCGCGGGGAGCGGCCGCTCGTCGACGTCGAAGTTCTCGCGCGTCGGGCGGCCTTCCGGCAGTGAGGCGAGAGTGACCATCCGCGCGCTCGGGGGAGCCGAACTCACGCTAGGAGACCCTATACGGCGGCCTCCGCGATGAGAAGGAGTAAGTGAATAGGGACGCTAGTTACTTGGACTCGCGGCGGCCTTGACCGCTGCGTCGAAGCGGCCGGTGATGGCCCATGCCAGGCAGCGGCGAAGCACCGTGCGGAACTCCGGTACCACCCAGCTGCCGAGGTCGCGCTTGCCGGTATCGGCGACGCCCCGGTCCTGCATGTCGAAGCGCCCCCGGCAGTGCCCCAGGGTGAAGTAGCAGACGTTGCCCGCACCCGAGGGCCGCAGGTACAGGACCGGCCGAGGCTCGTCGTCGGTGACGTGCCCTTCCTCGAAGCCGCGGCACTCCCCGGTGAACCGGGCGTGCAGCAGCACCTCCAGCGGCTGGCGCAGTTCCAGGACGTACAGCTCGTCGCGCACCTCGAACGGCTCGATACCGGCCACCAGCGGGTGCTCGGGCTTCGTGATGTGCACGGTGTACGGCGCGATCGGCGGGTGGGCCAGGAACTGCCCGCCGAGCAGCACCGCCACCTCACCCAGTGCCCGCGGCGTGCGGTAGGGGCCGTCGCCGTCCGGCGGGTCGATCGCCGAGTGCGTGCCGTGCAGTGCCAGCCAGCGTCCGCCGCGTTCGACGTAGTCGACCAGTATCCGCTGCTGCGCCGGATCGGGCCGAACATTGCACGTGTAGGTGACGAGCAGGTCGGCGACCCGCAGCGCGTCGGCGCAGTCGTAGTCCTCGTACACCCTGGTGCGCACCTGCTCCCACTGCCCGAGCTCCTCGAGCAGCTGCAGGCGCGCGTAGTCGAAGTCGTGCCACTGGCCGCCGCAGACGAGCACGGCGTCCACCCGCCCGGCCGGTCCGCCCATGCCGATCAGCTCGGCTAGAACTGGACGCGGCTGACGAAGCCGCCGTCCACGACGAGGTCGACGGCCGTGCAGAAGCTCGCCGCCGGGCTGGCCAGGAACGCGACCGCCCGCGCGACCTCCTCCGGCCGGCCGAGCCGGCCAAGCGGGATGCGAGCGCGGATGGCCTCGTAGAACTCCGGCCGTCGCTCGCGCAGGCTGTCCCATGCGCCGCCCGGGAAGTCGATGGGGCCGGGGGAGACGGTGTTCACCCGGATTCCCTTCTGCGCCAGCGAGTGGCCGAGCGCCGACGCGTGCTGCAGCACGGCGGCCTTCAGTGCGGCGTAGGAGTTGGGCGCGGTCGGCGGCAGGGTGTCGAACGCCGACGTCGTGCCGAGCGCGACGATGGCTGCCGCTTCGGAACGCTCCAGGTGTGGGACGGACGCCTCGACCAGCCGGACGAAGGCGAGCAGGTCGGCCTTGAGGCTGATCAGCCACTGGTCCGGCCCCTTGAGCGATCCCGCGGAGACGTTCGAGATCACGATGTCGAGGCCGGACAGCCCCTCCGCTGCGGTCTCGACGAACCCGGTGACGGCCTGCTCGTCGGCCACGTCCACCGCCGCCGTGACGACCTTCCGGCCGCGCGCGCGAAGATCGTCGGCCAGTGCCTCGAGGGCTTCCGTGCCGCGCGCGCAGAGCGCGAGGTCGCACCCCTCGTCGGCCAGCAACTCGGCGATCGCGCGGCCGATACCGCGGCTGGCGCCGGTCACGAGCGCCTTACGTCCGGTCAACTGCAGATCCACGGCGGTTCCTCGTTTCTCTTCAGGCGGGATCTCTTCAGGCGGGATCTCTTCGGTCGGCAGGCAGGACCACCTCGGTCGGGTGGTGGGCGGCCCAGGCATGGGCATCGGGGGAGGACACCCACGCGACGGCATTGCCGATCAGTCGCCGGTACATCGCGGTGGCGAAGGTCGCTGGCCCGTCGCCCGGCTGGATGTACACGATCGGGCTGGCACCGGCGGCCTTCGCCCACGCGATCAGGTCGCTGGCCGGGGGGTGCTGCCATGGTGCGCCCTGGCGCGGGGAACCGAGCACCTCGTGGAACGTCTCCCGGAACGGGCCCGGCGGTGCGACGGCACGCACCAGACCGACGATGTCGGACCCGAACACGGGGCAGCTGTACAGCTCGTCGGACAGGCCGAAGTCCTCGATGCCGGCGCAGACCGGGTGCCCCGGGTGGATGACGCGGGCGGTGTAGTCGGCGTAGCGGAACCCGGAATCGGGCCATCGCGTGCCGTGCAGTTCGGCAGGCGCGTAGTGGTACCGGCCGCCGAGCACGTCCGCCCATCCGGGCCACCCCGGCCACCCGGCGAGCGCGTGGTGCAGAAAGACGAAGCCCTGGCCGCCACGCAGCAGGTCCGCGAGCCGGCGGGCGATGGACGGCGACG
>DASXRB010000029.1:0-2468 GCA_036506875.1 Kribbellaceae bacterium
ACACCTTCGTCAGCCGCAGCGGTCCGGCCGTCGCGTCCGGCGCGGCCCGGCCGGGTGCCGGCGGCCGGGCCGGCGGGAGCACGCTGGCGGTGGCCGGAGGCGGCGCCGGCGTGGTGATCTCCGGCTTCGTGACGGCCGGCCCGGTCGGCGATGTCGTGCTGGGCGGGCCCGTCGCGACCGTCACCGGCCGGTCCGGCGGCGTCGTACCCCGGTCGTCGCCGGAGCACGACGCCACCGTGAGGCCGGCCGCCGCGACCAGTGCCGCGGCGGCCAGCAGGTCAGCGGATCTGCAGGTTGCCACCGGTGAGCCCCACCTGGCCGGAGTCGTACGCACCGAGCCGCGCGCTGAGCCGGTCGGCACCCACGCCGGGCTCGCCGCCGTCGGTGAGCCGCAGCCGCAGCGTCGCCGGCGCACCGTCGAGCAGGCCGTCCGCCTGCAGGATCGCCCGGTCGTCCACGCGCACGATCCAGTCGTACCCCGTCGCCTTGAACCGGCCCTGGCCGGATCGCAGCTGGAGCTCGCCGACCGGCCGCAGCGCCGCGTCGTACCGGCCGTTCAGCTCGAGCTGCGCCCGGTCGCCGGCCGTGTCGTCACCGAAGCCACCGCCCTCGATCCGTGCCGACGGGTCGAACACGACCAGCTCGGCCACCGGTCCGGTGCCCTGCCAGTAGCCGTTGCCGGCCGGCACCGACGGCGTCACGGTCCACAGGTCCACCGGCAGCCCGGTGGCCGGGGTCGTCCCGGCGCCCGCGGCCGTCAGGCCGGTGGTGTAGTCGTACCGCGTGGAGGTCAGCGTCGGCGCCAGGTCGAACCGCACCGTGCCGAGCGACAGGTCACCCGGGTAGCCGTCGTCCTCCTGCGTCGCCTGCACCGACAGCACCGGCGTGTTGCCGAGGGCAACGAGCGTGTCACCGGTGTAGGTGAACGTCAGGTTCTCCTTGGTGATCGTGAACGGGTCGCTGTCCGAGCTCGGCAGGTACAGGTCGTCACCCGCGAAGGCGGTCTCGACGGAGGTGGTCGCGGCCGCCTGGTCGAGCACGATCTGGGTGGCCGCCGTACCGGTGCCGTCGGTCAGCGCCGACGCGGACTGGGTGCCGAGCGTGAAGCCGACCGTCCGGCCGGTCAGCGGGCTGCCGCTGATCGCATCGGTCAGCACCCCGGACACCGCGGCCGGATCGGAGTACTGCGCGGTCGACGAGCCGTTGTAGACGACCGCCGTCGGCCTTCGCTCCACCGTGTACGACGTGCTGACGGACGCCGCGGCGTGCTTGCCGAACCGCGGCACCGAGGTCGTCAGCGTGTAGGTGCCCGGAGCAACCGTCAGCGCCGGGTCCGCCTGCGCGAGGCCGGTGGCGTCGGAGGTCGCGGTGACCTCCTGGGTGCCGCCGGCACCGGTCAGCCTGAACGTGACCGGGGCGCCCGCGACCGGGGCCAGTCCGGCGTCGGCGTCCTTCACCGTGGCCGCGAAGCCCGCGCCCTCACCCCACGGCTGCGAGGTGTCGCCGGTGTAGTCGAGCTGCGTGCGGTGCAGTACCACGTGCAGCTTGACCGGGCTGGTCGACGTGATCCCGGACGCCGTCGTACTGCGTCCCACCGCCTCGACGTCGAACGTCGAGACCGGCGCGTCGGCCGGCGGGGTGACGGTGAGGTTCGCGGTCGAGCCGGCGCCGGCGCCGAGCGTCTGGGTGCTGGTCGATGCGGTCCAGCCGGCCGGCAGCCCCTGCAGGGTGAACGCGAACGTGTCGGTCGTCTCGCCGGTGTTCATGACGGTGAACGACAAAGGGTTCGCCTCGTCCGGGACGACGTCGATCGTGCGCGTGCCCGCGGTGGCCGTGGTGGCGTCCACCATCACGCCGGGGCCGCGGACGTCGAAGTACGCGCGGATCGTGCCGCCGCCGCAGCCGATCGCGCGGACCGCGACCCGGGAGGCGGTGCCGTCGCGCCAGGTGCGCGACATGGTCCGCTGCGGGGTGCCCGTGTCGCACGGGTTCCACGCGTCGATGCCGCTGCCGCCGTAGCAGCCGCCGCTGCCGCAGCCGCCGGTCGTCGTACCGTCCGGGCGCATGATCTCGATCGGCCGGGTGGTGTCGCTGCCCGACTCCCAGACCGTGTCGTCGGAGCGCCAGATCGCCAGGCCGCTGTCGTGCACGGACTGCTCGTACGAGTTCGGCGTCGCCTGCCGGTTCTCGACCACGAAGTAGTCGTCGGTGCCCTTCGACGGGTCGTACAGGATGAAGAACCGCCCGGCGGCCGCCGTGTCCGGTACGTCGTAGTAGCCGTCCTGGACCACCACGGTCGGGGTGCCCCAGCCGAAGTGCACGCGCTCCCAGCCGTTCGGGCCGAACAGCAGGCTGTCCGGCGGTCCGCAGGTCGGTCCGGACAGCGCCCACGAGCCGACGCCGAACCCGTACAGGTCGCGCATGTGCGTGGTCTGGTGGCCGAGCTCGTGCACCTCGGTCATCAGGTT